>CAZBEU010000686.1:0-2014 GCA_964491005.1 uncultured archaeon
TACCAATAATGACAATTGCTTTTGATAATGCGAGTCCCTCTCAATTACCGGTTCGGTGGAAAATGAATCGAATCTTGTTATTATCATCTCTATTAGGGACTATAGGTGTTTTTTTTAGCTTTGGACTCTTTTTGATTGGGAAAGAGATATTTCATCTGAGTTTACCTGTTCTGCAAACTTTTATATTTTTAAAGTTAGCTGTTGGAGGACATCTAACTATTTATTTAACACGATTAGAGGATCGTCATTTCTGGCAAAAACCTTTTCCAGCTAAAATACTGTTTATTACATGTGAATCAACTCAAATAGTTGCTACTATATTTGCAATATTTGGTTTTTTAATGGCGCCTTTAGGACTAGTATTGGCTCTTTTTATTTGGTCATATGCTATAATAGCATTTGTAATAACAAATTTTATAAAGTATATATTTGTGAAAAAATTAAAAAAGAGAAATTCAAAATAATGATTTATTCTTTTCATATCTCTTTATTTCCTAATTTATTTTTATAACTCCTATTTAAATTAGAATTCATAATACATTAGACTATTTTTCTTGTTTATTCTTTTTCACAGTTATAGAATATTTTTTACTGAAATTAGTTTGAGAAATATAATATCTTGGAAAAGATATATTTAAAATGAAATCCTATTTGTATCAACTTAATATATTGAAAGAGATCCTTAAACAATAGAGATTTATTATTATGCATTCAAAAGAAGAAAAATATGCTCAATTTCGCAAACCAACGGGAATTTTAGGAAAAGAAATAGTTGATCAAATGAATAGACATCATAGTAACCTAACCACATGGGGATTAAGTCATATTAGTATCCTTACTAATGCTATCATTTTAGATATAGGTTGTGGTGGAGGAATGACTTTGAATTTTTTCGCAAAAAATCATCCTAAATGTAAGATTTATGGAATAGATTATTCAGAGATTTCAATAGAAGCTTCTAAATTACTAAATAAAAAATATATTCAAAAGGGGATTGTTGAAGTACAATTTGCTTCAGTGTCCAATTTACCTTTTCCGGATAATATGTTTGATGTAGTAACTGGTATTGAAACATCATATTTTTGGCCAGACTTTCCTAATAATTTAAAAGAAATTCTTCGAGTTCTTAAATTAAATGGAATCTTATGCTTAATTAATGAAGTTTATAGATTAGATAAACAGAATAATTTAATGAATTTTGATCAAGAACGTAAAAATCAAATTGAAGAATGGGTAAAGGTTGAAAAAATTACTCTATATACACCAAAAGAATATCAAAATTTTCTTAAAGAAGCAGGATATATTGAAATCGAAATTTTTGAAGATAAAAATAAAGGTTGGATTGTAATTAAAGGGAAGAAACCATAAATTAAATAAATAAACTAAGTTCATTCAAACAATTATTTCTTTTTATTTAAAAGCTTTTACAATTTTTATTCATGAAAGGGTTCATAAAGAGATAGAAAAGAATTATAGAATGTATTCCATATTTTTTAGCTTCTTTTTTAAAATCTATAATAGTGCTTTTTAGACAAATAATTTTATTTTGTTTTATAAATTTGTAGAATTATGGCATTGGAAGATGAAATTATAAAATCTAAAGATCATTTTGAATCAATTATTAGAGAACAGCTAAAAAGAATCGAACAAATGAAAAAAGGAGATGATTGGATTGATTATACTTCATTGAATCCTATTATTATTGGAATCATTGGAGGAGATGGTATCGGTCCAGAGATATCAAAACATGCTAAAATAATATTAGAATTTATTCTTAAAGATGAGATTAAAAAAGGAAAAATTCTATTAAGAGAAATTAAGGGTTTAACGATTGAAAATCGTGCAAGACAGAATAAGGCTATACCAGATGATGTATTAAAAGAAATAAAAGAATGTCATGTTCTATTAAAAGGACCCACAACAACTCCTAGAAAGGGCGATAAATGGCCAAATATAGAGAGTGCCAATGTTGCTATGAGAAGAGAATTAGATCTTTTTGCAAATGTTCGTCCTG
>CAZBEU010000687.1:0-2346 GCA_964491005.1 uncultured archaeon
ATTATCCAATAATTCTCATTCACACGGGCCACAATGAATTTCGTTCAAAAGATTTTAAAGATTTTTTAAAAGAATGTATAAATCTAAAAATGATTATCGATTGTCAAAATATTTATGAAAATGATGATTTACCAAAGGGTATTTACTATATTGGTGTTGGTCGTCCATTAAAAATTATAGAATAATTTCCATAACCCTCAAAGTATTTATAAAAAATTGGTAATTTCGGGTATGATTAATTTATATTAGAAGATTCATAATATTGCTCTATTACCGTTGGAGAGACAATTATAGGACAATTTAACTTTCTCGAGAGTCTCATTCTCATATTCTCTAATGTCCGCATACCGTGTTGGGTGAAAAATAATCTTTGAATCGTTCTGTTGCTGGACTCATTGACAATTCTGATAGTCTTTTTTGAAGCATAAGGATCAGGTAATTGTTGAAAATAAAATATCTTCTCTTGATTTTGAATAAGTGTATTTACCGCAGCTTTTAATCTTTCGTGGGATTGGTTGGCTATAAGTCCAGAGAGAAATTTAAATGACACACGCTTTTCTGGAGGTTGACGGAATTGATAATAAAACTTTACAATCAAACTTCGATAATTTCGTAACCAAGGTACCTTCTTTAAGCATAATTTAAGAGTATTTTTATGATATGATTTCATATTTAAAGGATTCATCAAAATAAGATATTTTATATCATTGAAATATCGTTTATATTCTTCTTCCTCCCGTCTTAATTGAAGTATCGCACCTCTCCATGCTCTAAAGCATTCAATTTTTATATATTTCAATCCTTTTTCAGAAAACTTAATAGCTCGATTTAAGAAAATATTACTATATTTTTTTAAAAATATACCTTTTCCATGCCAATCCATGAACAATCGAGTCAAAAATAATGATTCTAATTCTTTTTTTACTTTTTGTGGATTATTTGAGGAAAATATACTCCAAAGATGCATATAAATGTTCCATGCAAGCTCTTGTTCATGATATTGCAATTTCAATAGGGTGAAAGACTCTCCTTGTTTTTCTAGTATTCGAGAACATTTTCGAATGTTATTCCATTCTTCAATATTCTCGGAGAAACGCTTCCGCTTTATTCTATTTAATTCCTTTAGAAGAGCTTTTGTGAGTAAATGAACCGAATGAAATACACATTTTTGAACCATTATGTTTGGAAATACCTTATGAATGGCTGACTCTAATTGGGTGGAAAAATCAATAGTCATGAATTTCACTGGTTTTATTAGCCATTTATTAAGAGCTTGTAGAAAAAAAATCGTTTCTATTTCATTCTCATGTGAAACTAAAGCACCTGCAATAGGTGTATTTCGAAAAGAATCCGTGGCAAGTAATAGAGCGCTATTTAATGGTTCTTGGGGAGATCGTTTTTTTTTATATTCACCGATTTAAATGTTCCATCTAACGATAAAAATCCCGAAAACTCTTTTGGAGGAGATTCCTCGGTGAAATCTGAGACAATATTTTCCTTTTCACCAAGAGTATTTACCCATGTTTCAACACTACCTAAAGACACGTTAACATGATGAAGTTCGTTTAAATCTCGTGTAACCCTTCTAATTGAATCTCCACGCTCTAGTACTCGGGAAGTAGCATATTCAATGACACCTGGCATGAATTTTGAATTGAAAGGAATTAAGGGATGTTCGATTCCAAAAACTTTTTTGCACGCTTTACATTTAAAATATACTCTTTCGTATCGGATTCGTCTGCAAATATGTGGAGCACCCAGATCCTCAAGAAAACGTATGTTATATGTATGTCTTTTAATTTCTCTTGATTTACAGAATGGACATGTTTCAGGGAAAAAATCCGCATCAGAATGTTCCCTAAGTTCTACCTCAATGCCATTATTTAAATCTTCTTCCATATATTTCATTTATTTTATACGAATTTAAAGGTTTAGGTCTATTTAAAGGTAATTAAGCACAACTGGTAATAGATAATCGATTAAAAGAAGAATGGGCTTAATAAAGTAATGAAATAACATGAAGCATCTTAAAAAAATAATTCATTCACAAATTATGTCGTTCCGAATGTTTATTGATGAATATTAACTAAGAAAAATTATTAAGATTAAAAAAAAAAAATCAATTTTTGAAACATTCAATTACTGAATTTAATAATTCAAATTTAGATTATTAATTGATTAAAGATAATTTCGAATCTATTTTGATAAATAATAATTTAGTTCGAGATAAATTCTTAAAGATATTATTTTAACTCTTCACTGAAATTTTATAAAAACCTATAATTTTCTATAAAAATCAAAAAAATCATCTCCCTCCCGTATTTTAAATATCGATCTCGCTTAAAA
>CAZBEU010000688.1:0-5606 GCA_964491005.1 uncultured archaeon
AATAAATATTAACTTTAATTTATTATGGATTTTTTAGTTACTGAAAAGTATATATTGAATATATTTTATAATTATATTTTTTTTTAAATAAATTTATATTATTCCAAGAGAATATCTAAAAAATTAAAAAGATTTGGGTAAAGAAATTAAATTTAAGTTTTAGTTATAATTTGATTTATGAAAAGTAATTTTTCATATCATTTTTAAACGCTTGAAATTTCTGAATTTCAGTAAAATCTTCTCCTGAAAATTTCTGTTTAAAATATTGCATTATTAGATCTAGTTTTTCATAGAATTTTTTTACAAATCTATCAGAATTTCTTTTTCTTTTAGAAAGACCATACATAATGAAAGGTTCATTCATATTGCTATCACCTGCTAAAATTTCTCCAATTTTGAAGATAAATAAGAAATTTTTCATTTCTAAATATTCCAATGAACAATTTTTAAAAGTAGTCTTTGCAAAACTATTTATCGCATCAATAAATGCTCCTCTCAAATCATCTGCCGTATTTTTGGAATTTAATTCAGGTTTAGAAGTAAATTTATGATTTACTATAACAAAGCCTCTGAATACTATTCCAATTTCAAATAAATTTACCATTGTATTTTCAATTAAAAAATATCAAATTATTGAATTTTCATTTACCTAATATTTTTTATAAAATTATTCAACTTTATAATTTTTCGCTACTTTGATAGAATGTTCTAAAAAAATTATTTATTTTTTTGATTTCTTATTTGATATAAAAAAAGTATTTCAATTCAATTAATAGTATTTCAATAATCAGATATTTTAAATAGCATTAATTCTAACTTTTTAATAAGTAAAATTTTAATAAATTAAACAATAATTTCATAACTGATAATTGTTTTAATATTTTAATTCAATGAATTTTTAAAAAAATCACAAAAATTAGGTAATAGTCTATGAGTGATGATGAAGAAAGAATTACTAAATGTCCCTATTGTGGCCTAGAGCTTAGACACCCTTATTGGGCACATGTTCAGCAAGATCATCCAGAAGAATATAAAAAGAAGCAAACATGGATAAATCTATATAAAGATTATCGAAGTATGGGAATGGATCAGTCTATTTGTTTTACTGTAATTGGTGAATTATTTAATGTCGATCCAAATGAAGTAGAATTTTTTCTGAAAAAAAATAAAGAACTTTAACTCTCTTTTCACCATTTAAATGCGAGAGAACTACTTCCTTTATCGTACCAAGTAACTTTTTTTAAATTACTATTATTAATTTTTAATTTAAGAACGTTTTAACCTCTCCATAAATTCATCCTTTTATGATACAAAATAAGAAACTGTCCAAAAAAAAGCGATTAATTTCACCAATATATATTCTCTTTAATTTTATATTTTTCCAATACTAATTAAAATGTAGGGAGGAGAACCGTTCTGTATTGTCTAATAATATATTAGAAAATATGAATCCACTCTCTCTTTAGATAATGATAATCTAATTTTAATTATATTAAATATTAAAATCAATAACTTAGATTTTTTTAAATAAAAATAAAAAACAAAAAATTATATAACTTAAACTAAATAAATTTAAAAATCGTCTTCTTCGTATTGATCTTTTAATATACCAGCTTGTTTTAAAAGATCCTCAATAGTGTCTTTTGCTTTGATTACTTGTTGATTTTCAGAAAGGTTCAACTTAGCTAATACAGAATCTGTAAAATCCATAAATTTTCTTATTGATTGAGAGGAAAAATCTTTAACCTTTTCCTGAGTTTTCTCTATAAAATTTTTTCCAGAATCTCCAAATACTTTAGAAACAAGATCAACAAGAGATTTATTTAATTTTTCAATAACATTTTCTTTTTCATCATTCATTTTAATTTACTCTTTATATTAAAATTCACTTGTAAAAAATAATTGCTAATTTTTAAATAAGTTTTTTATAATGTCAAAAATTTTGAGTGTAATTTTTTAAAAAAATATGTTTAAAAATCATTAGTTGTTCTAAATGTAAGAACATTGGAAATAAAATAGAATTTTATAAAGTATAATTTTCTTTAATTTAGTGGTATTGGGATATATTAATCAATTTAATGTAGTATACTAGAATTAAATTTTATAATTAAAAATAGATTATGTCTGAATTAAATAAAATTTTTTTGAAAATTTCAGCTAAACAAGGGAGTAAAAATGCCCAGATGGCTTTAGAAAATCAAAAAAATAAAAATAAGGAAAATTTAACAAATCTAATTGAATTTATTGTTATAAATCTACAAGCAGAAGCAGTTAGGTTATCAGGGTATACTTTAAACCAATTAAAAACAAATGAGATTGGTAGTCACATCGTACTTATAATTGAAGAACATTTGAATAAAATTTTATATCTTTTAGAAATAGAGAAAGAAGAAGGTTCTTATCTCGAAGATTATTTATATGAGTTGAGAGATCTTTATAAGGAAAAGATTGAAACGAATAATAATGCTAAAATTATTATCCAAAGATTTTGTGATCTTAATTTAATTCATGATTTTCATTTAATCATCTCAGACCTTAACGATCTTAATTTGGAATTTAAAAATAGAATACTTACTTATCTAACAATTCTCAATATTATCAGAAGAATTGAAAGAAGGCTTTTTTTACCAAGTGCTAAATCAAAAATTTCTAATATACTCGAAAATAACTTACCTGAAAAATAATTTAGATATTATCATTTTCAGAGGAAAATTTCATTTCAATTATTCCTTTAGGTAGAATATATTTTTATAAATACTGTTATAGATACAAGCTTTTATACATTTACCACATACTTTAAAATATGATTCAAATCTAATATGATATTTCCTACAATTCTCTCTATAATCATCTAATGATTGTTTATTATTTAATATAGGACATACATCAAGGCATGCCCTACATGCAAAACATTCTGATTCTTTCTTTTTTCCTTGGAGTAGGGGAATATTTAAGAGAATTGAGGCAAATCGTACTGCAGGACCATATTTTTCATTAATTAGAAGCTCATTTTTTCCACGCCAACCTAAACCAGAAAATTCTGCTACAACTCTATGCGAGATTGTTTTTGGAAAATAATCAGTCACATTTGTAACATCTGAAGGTGGTGTCTCTGTTGTTGGAGGGATTGCTATTCCATTAAATTTTAATGCAATATCTGAACTAATCTTTTTCAATAGATTATTTATGTGATTATATTCATTACTATAAATTCCCCATCGATCTTTATCAATAGTACCTTGATGAACATGATTTATATTTTCAATTATCTTAATATCATAACAAATACCAATAGAAATTATTGACCCTGTTGCAATAAATGCATGAAATTTATCTTTAAGTATCTCTTTTAGTCGATTTTGTTGTTCAGAAATAAGACGATTAAATACAGAAGAAAAATTTGCTATACCAAATATACCATTATAATTGATATCTTTTAGATAATCAAAGAAATATTTTTTGATTTTACGGGTATTTTTACTTTTAATATCAGAATTATTCATATTTTTTATTATATTTATTAATTTAGAAGATATTATTTAAGATTTGTATTAATAGGAGATTAAAAATTACAACACATGTGGTTTCTTTAAAAACAACCACATTATATATTATTTAAATGATAAAAAAGAATTAAAGTTAATTTAATCACTTTCTTTTATAGAACATCAGCTAGAATATGTAATCACCAAATGCTCCTCTGAGAGAATTCATTGCATCAATTAAATTAATTTGAATTTTTTCCCATTTCTGCTTATCTTCCAATCCACCATCATTGAGAGTAAATCTTATAAATTGAAATGCTCTCTTTTCATCAAAATTCCACTCAAGATTATTAGAAAATTGCCAAGCAATTTCTTCAAATCTTTTTTGTATTTCATTTTTTTTAACTACAAGTGAATTGTATTTATCAATAACAATAGTGTTTTTATCAGTACAATCAAAAAATAATTCCACACATGCCCACTTTCCTTCGATTATATATCTTAAAGTAATATTATCAAAAGAAGTTGGCTCAGAAATCCATGATGTTGTTTTTATTTTAAGATTAGAATGTTCTGGAATATTAAGACTCAGTTTCTTATTAAGCTCAATCCAAAAATTAATTCTTTCAATCTCTATATTTTTAAGCGTTTTATCTACCTTTAATTTCCTCTTAGCTAATGAAATTTGAGGAGGTTCAACAATTACGTTAAATTTAGGAATTGGAGGATAATCACCAACTTTAATAACTTCTATTTCAACCAAATAAAACAGTAAATCCTCTAATGTTGCCTTATTCAACCAATCAATCGTATTAATATATTCAGGTAATGCTTCTTCACAAATCCAAATAATATTTTTTGCATTATATTTAGCTATTTTTGATAATATAATCCCAAGATGGTAATAGTCTG
The DNA here is from genome assembly GCA_964491005.1 of uncultured archaeon. GTDB lineage: Archaea > Asgardarchaeota > Lokiarchaeia > Sigyniarchaeales > SOKP01 > JAFGOA01. The sequence goes on from CAZBEU010000688.1 coordinate 4,398, forward strand.
TTTGTTGGAATTGATTTATTATAAGTGTGATATTTTTTAATTCATCATGAGCCAAAAGATCAAGTTTAGAAATTTCCTCATCTTCTTCTATGGGTTTTAGATTTATAGATAAAACTTCATCTAATATTTCTATATTTTCTTTTAACCAAGGTATAAATTCTCTATCTACACTTTCCCATATTTCTTTAATAGGAATTTTTTGATATTCCAAATCCTCTATTTCAGATTGAGGAATATTAAGTTTTTTATCTAAAATTATCTTTCCTGATGATTTAGTAATTACTTGATATACATCTTCAACTTCCATAAATCTTTGAATTAATTGAAAAGCTAACATCTTAAATGCTTCATTAATATTTTCCCCATTTTTAGCAGAAGTCTCAATGTAAGAAATACCTAACTCATTAGCTAATTGTTCTCCTTCAGTATGAGAAACAACTCTTTCATTTTCCAAATCAATTTTATTCCCAACGATAATTAAAAAAATATCTTGAGGAGCTGATTTTTTAATTTCATTATACCAATTTTTTATATTTTCAAACGATTCCCGATTTGAAACATCAAATACTAAAATACCTGCTCCTGATTCTGCTAAATAACTTGGTCGAATTCTTTTAAATTGTGGTTGACCTGCAAGGTCCCAGATTACAAATCTTACAAGAGAATCAAATCCATCAAATTTACATTCTTTTTTTGATATTGAGGTACCTATAGTAGCTTTATAATTATCTCTAAAAGTACCTTCAGTAAATCTTTTAACAATACTTGTCTTTCCAACAGCTCCTTCTCCACCTAGAATGAGTTTGTAGACATTTTCTTTCGAATGGATCTTTATTTTTTGTAAAGTAGAGACTTTTCTCTCAATTAGTTGTAGTTGTTTGTCAACTATTATTTTAGGTATGACAGGACTAACAGATTCTCCTTCGAAAATTCTTGCTATTTTTTCAGCTGCAAGATAAGAATAAGCAAAATATGGATCAATCATTGCAAGTGCATTTAATGCGGTCACCAATATATATTCACTTCCAGCTTCACAAAAGATAAATCTATACTTATCTGTATCAAAAGTACCTGCTCCGAATGTACCTAAATCAAAATCATGAGTTATTTTCTTGAGAACCAAATCTACTAATGCACCAAAAGCACCGATAAACTTCTTTTCAACGTCATCTTCCCCGTCTTTTGTAACTGCTTCAACAAGTAAACCAT
>CAZBEU010000689.1:0-4059 GCA_964491005.1 uncultured archaeon
AATCAAATAGAAACAAAAAATGCCTACTATTGAAACAATACTTTCTGAAAAAGAAACAATAGCTGTAGCGCTTTTTTCATAAATACCCGAATGAATTTGTCCTAATGTGATTATTGGACCATACCCTCCTCCGCCAATTCCTTTATTAAAACCTGCTATTGCTGAAAAACCGATTAATAATTTACGATTAACTTTATTTTGGTGATCTCTTTTAATTAATAATTTTAGAATTGAAACTCCTCCCATGATAACTACTAAAATAGCTACATATGCTTTAATAAAAATAGTTGGCAAATGAAATGCAAGATAAGTTATTGTAATTGAAGCAAATATTGCAATACATCCACAAAATGCAAAAATTAATCCAAATTTTGTAGCTTCATTTAGCGGTTTGAATGAATAACGAACATTTCCCAATTCATGATCAAAAAATGTATCGATTACTCCTGTTATTGTTTCAGAAATAAGTATTGCTGGTACTACTTGAAGAGGAGAATATCCATATAATAACAATAATGGGGATAATGCAGTTCCAAAACCCATTCCTGCCATTGAATCCATAGCTTCAAAAATAAAAGCTAAAATTATAATGTTCCAAAATAGATCCATTCTTATATTACCTCTAAATGGTAAAATGAAATATAAACATTATTAGAATATAGAACAAAATAGCAAAAAAGATTTTCTTAATCGTACCTCTCTCCAATTTCATTCTTTCTCTAATATGGCTTTCATCCAATCTTTTAGCTTCTGATCCAATCATAATTTAAAATATTTTATTAATTACTAATCTAAATTTAATTTGAAAATTATTATTTTAGATATAGTATTTAGGAGATTATCACTATTTAAGGTTTTTTACTTAATTGATCATCCCAATGATCAAAACCAATAAATTTAAATATAATTCTATTGAAATAAAGAAAAATCATATAATTTTTATAGATTAAAAAAAATCAAAATTTGAATTGATTTTAAACATATTTATTTGTTTTTTCTTTAACTTGCTTGGAACTTTTATTTCATAATTCTAAATCTTTTTAGATTAATTTTGTATAAACAAAAATAATGATATTAAAATATCCATTTCTTTCTTTTAGGGGGACAAAAAATAGAAGAATTTTTATATTTAAAATGATAAAATCTTTAATCATTTCTGAATTTTTTAATATAATCAAAGTATTTGTTGATATATTCAAAAATGAGCTTTAAAGAAACTGATATTATTAATATTGTTGTAGCAGGAACTGCTGGACAGGGAGTTATTTCAGTTAAACGATTAATTGAATTTGCAGCTCAAAAAGCAGGCGCAGAGCGAATTCTTGGAAGTGAAATCTTTATTTAGTTAGAATAAAGACATTTAATGCATGGACTCGCTCAGAGAGAAGGCGCTATAACAAGTCATACACGATATCAAAAGAAATTGTTCAATAACCCCCGTAAAGATTTGCAATCTTCATTAATCTGCTATGGAGATGCGGATATTTATATTTGTCTCGAACCAGTTGAAGCTTTGAGAAGAGGTATTTTTGCTTCGGAAAAGACAACTTTTGTAATAAATTCAAGAACAATTCCTGGTGTAATGATAACTGCTGATCTGGAAAAATACCCCTCATTAGATAAAATTAAAGAAACTTTGATAGGTAATGCTAAAGATGTTTATTTTTTAAATGCTACTGAAATATCTTTAGAATATTTTAAACAAAATCAGCAAGTAAATATAATAATGTTAGGTTTTGCTATATCAACTAATAAATTACCTTTTATTGAAATACATCATTATGAAGATGTAATTAAAGAGTGGCTAAAAGATCCTGAAATAAATATTAAAGCATTGCATTTAGGTATCGAAAAAGGTAAAGAAATAATAGAAAAAATGAATTCAAATCCAAACAAGATAGAATGAATGATTCATAAAGATAATGTTTAATAAAACTAAAAAAATAACTAGCTTATAGATACTATAATTGTACCAGTAATTATTATAATAATTCCTAGTATTTGATACCTATTCAGATTTTCTTTTAGGATAATAATCCCTAAAATAACTGTAATTAAAGGATTTATGGCGGTAATTGGACTTGCTCGAGAGATGCCAATCAAACGAATTGCCTCGAAATAAGCAACGCTTCCTATACCCCAAGCCATTATTCCTGCATATACTAAGAATATGAAATTTCGTTTAGAAATTGATTTTCTTTCTCTTTTTATTTTATTATTACTATTACTACCAATTGAAAATATCAACCATACTATTGTCGTGAATATAGTAGATACAAAAAATCTTAAAGCTGTTACTGAATATGTATCAATATTAGGAAATTCAAAAACAAAATTTAACATGACCAAGGATATTGACCATGATAAAGCACCCAAAATAGCTAATAATATACTTGTATAATATAATTTTGTATTAATCTCTTCTTTACTATCATTATATCTATTTTTCTGAGATACAAATCCAACTCCAATAACCGTTGTAATAGTTCCTATAATAGTCAAAATAGATATAATCTCAATATTACCTATAATTAATATAGTTGCTATAAAGATTGGTGTAATTGAAGAAGCAACTTGAACAATTGATGCTTTTCCTATTTTGATTGCTTTAAAATAAAGAATTTCGCCTAAAGAGTTTAATACTCCTCCAATTATTAAAAGAAGAGATATATTCATTTGAAATAAAGATTTAAAAGAATATATTAGACCAGAAGTTAATAAAAGTATGAGAAGAAAACAAACAGCCGAAAAACCACGAATAATTATCGAGACCAATGGAGATTGTTCTTTTAAAACTACTTTAACAACAATAACTGTTGATCCCCAGCAGAATGCTGCCAATATTGATAGTATTATTCCTAAGAACAATGTCTTTCACTAAATTCTTTTTTTTTAATTTTTATACTTTATTTGATTTTCCTTATCTTTTATTATATGCTCACATAGAAAGATCTTGAGAAGATATAAAAAGAATGATACTATATTCTTAGTTTTAAAACAATAAAATTAAGTAGTTTTAATACTTTAAAAGATGGAATGTTAAAAATTATATAAACTTTGCGCTAATCTAATGGGAAAGATTTCCCTTAATTAGTTTGGGCAATATTCTTAAAGATTTCTTATTTAAAAGTAAATATAACACACAAAATTAATTTATCTTTAGCATTTAGCTCTTAAAAAAAAAAATTATTTTTAAGAAGTATATTTAAAATTCCTTTCACCAAGTATTTCATATATTTCATTCATTTGATCTTTATTTAGTGGTCCAAATTCCAATGTTCTCACATTTTCCTCAACTTGATTTTTGGTTTTAAAACCCGGAATTGGAATTGTGTTATTACTGCGTGCTAAGATCCAAGAAAGAGCTCCTTGTACCATCGAACGCCCATCACTCATTAATATATCTTTTATGGAATCTAGTTTTCCTAACCACTCTGGATCAGGTCTTCCACCTTTAAAATATTTTAACCATTCAGGGGCATTTTTTCCTCGAACATCATTTTCAGGAAGTAGTGATTTTGATGAATATTTACCTGTAAGTAACCCCATAGCTAGTACAGTTCTATTGATACTTGCTAAATTATTTTTTTCACATAGCCCGATAATTTCTTTCATATCATGCAAAACATTAAGTTCATGCTGTATAGAAACGCAATTTGAATTTTTTACAAAATATTCACTCAAATCAAACAAATCTGTACTCCATCCATATGCATTTATTTGTCCGCTTGATTTTAAATCATCTAATGTATTTATTATTGGAATTAGATCCTCTTTTGAGACATACCATAAATGTAACTGATATAAATCGATATAATCTGTATCTAATCTATCTAATGAAGCTTTACAAGCTTCTTTAATATATTCAGGAGTGATCTTTGTTCCTGTTCTTATTTTATTTTTTGAATCGAAAGTATTACCAAACTTAGTTGCAATTATAATATCATCTCTATAGCCTTCAATTGCTTTACCCAAAATTTCCTCGCTATGACCTGCTCCATACACATCTGCTGTATCAAAAAAATTAATTCCTAAATCAATAGCACATTGTATTGCTTT
>CAZBEU010000690.1:0-5025 GCA_964491005.1 uncultured archaeon
ATGGGGTAAATCTGCTAAACATCCTGGACAAAAATTTACAAATCTCGATCATACTATTGAAGATGGAGATATAATCTCAATATATCTAAAGAGATAACTAAAAAACCGATTAAAAAAAAAATGAAAAATTATGACAAAGAAGAAACATAAAAAAAGTAGAGGTTTCCTTAAAAATATCTTAATCACTTTTGAAAATAAACAAGCAACAATTTGGAAAGTATATAGTAAGAGGTTAGAAAAAATTATTACATATTGTTGGAATAAGAATTATGAATATATGAAAAAAAAAGAACTATATTATTATTTTGAAAAAATCCTAACTAAACTTCGAGAGATAATTCAAATCGGAATTAAAAGTGTTATTCTAATAAATCCAAATAAAAAACAATATAATAAAGATTTCTTAAATCATATCAAAATACACCAAAAATGGTTAATAGATGAGAAAAATCCAGATTCGATAATAATAAGATCCTTAAAAGGGTCAATCAAAAATACTTATGAAATTCTTAAAATGATCGATTCGGAAGAATATTCTGAAGAAGTGAAATCTGCTAAAATCCATGAAGATGGACAAATTATTGAAATATTACAAAAAAGATTACATCATAACAATGATGGATGCGTATTTTATTCTTTAGATGAGATTGAGAAAATAATATATGCAGGAGGAAAGAAAAAGAAAAGATTTAAACCCTTAAAATTGAATCCAGAATATATCGTAATCACTACAAATTATATTGACAATCATCCTCAAAAAAACCGTCTAAATCGCCTTTTACAAATTGTTCGAAATAGAAATATAAAAATACAAATTATAAACTCAGAGAATGTTTCAGGAATTTATATCGATTCTCTTGGAGGAATTACATGTTTCTTAAAAGTAAATTCCTATTTTGAAAAGAATTTAGGGGATCAAATACAAAAAAAGACTTTTTAAATATATAATGTTAAAATATAAAATTTATCACATATAAATATTCTATTATGCCCTATAAGTATGATGAGGTTGTTCCATGGGGACGATCTATGGAAGAATACATTTGGATGTTTAATCTTACTCCTGAAAATCTTAAATTGAAGATTTTAGGATGTGGTGATGGACCCGCTAGTTTTAATTGTGAAATGACAAAACTTGGATATCAAGTAACCTCAATAGATCCTCTCTATCAATTTACAACAAAACAAATTCAAGAGCGAATTAAAGAAACATATGATAATGTAATAGGTCAAACATATCAAAATCAAGAAAAATTCATTTGGGAACGAATTCTTTCGGTAAAAGCTCTTGGTGAACTTAGAATGACTTCAATGAAAAAATTTCTTTCTGATTTTAAAAAAGGTAAATTAGAAGGACGATATATAGAAGCTAGATTACCTCATTTATCATTTCAAAATGAAGAATTTGATTTAGCTTTAAGCTCTCATCTTCTTTTTTTCTATACTGACATTTTAACTTATGATTTTCATTTGAAAGCAATTTCTGAAATGTGTAGGGTTGCAAAAGAAGTAAGAATTTTTCCACTTCTTAATGTAAATAATGTTTTTTCTCCTTATGTAGGTAAAATAATAGATGATTTATACAGATTAGGAAAGAAAGCGAAAATTGAAACAGTTCCTTATGAATTTCAAAAGAGAGGAAATCAAATGTTAAAAATACAATAATAATTTGAACTTTTATCATTATTGAATTTGGATATTCCATTTGTTATTTTCCAATATATCCTATTTGATCAATCCTTTTTTCAATTTTATTCAATAATTTTATAGGACCTAAATTTTGATGCTTTTGGAAAAAATCATAGCTTTTATTATAAAATTGCAATTTTCCACTTTTATCTAATTCTACAATTCGATTTGTATATTTTAAGAGTAAATGATAATCATGCGAGGATATAATTATTGTTTTTCCTCGCTTATTTTCAATAAAAAGAGTTTCAATAATTGAGTCAATAGTTTTTTGATCTTGACCTATAAAGGGTTCATCCAATAGAATAATTTCAGGATTATATATAAAAATTGAAGATAAATTTAACCGACGTTTTTGTCCCCAACTTAGGTTAAATGGATTTTTTTTAGGATTTTCATCTCCAATTAAAGATATTAGTTTCGATAAATATTCACTATTAATGTCCTTTAGGAGATTGAAATTATTTGGTGCATATAATATTTCATCTTCAATGGTTCTCTTAAAAATCATATTTTCTGGATTCTGAAATATAAATCCTATTTTTTTAGCATAATCATATTGATTGAGAGTATTGATATTTTGTTCTTTATATAAAATCTCTCCAGAAGTTGGTTTATATAACCCTGCTAATAAGTATAATAGCGTGGTTTTTCCGGAACCGTTGGGACCAACAAGCCCTATAAAGTCTCCACTTTCAATAGTAAGAGATAAATTATCAATTGCCTGAATACCTGAATTAGGATAAGTAAAATTGAGATTTTTTATTTTTAATATATGATTAGTACCTTCATCTATTATAGATTTATTGTCTATAAATTCATTTTTTATTTTATTTATATATAGTGTATCAAATTTGATATTCTGATCATAATTCTTAAGCTTCTCCAAATATTTAGGAATAATCTCTTTATCTAATAACGATATTTTTAAATTTTTTAATTCTTCTTTTTGATATTCGCTTAAATTAGTTAAAGCTTCCTCGAAATTCATTGGAATTTCATGATCGATACGTATTTCACTAAAGATATTGATAAACCAAGGAATACGAACATTACATAATTTGAGTTGATCAAGTTTTTTCTGTAAGATTGTTTGAATATTTCCACTTAATGCTATTCTTCCCATCTCATTAAGAACAACCAATTTATCCGCAATATCTATGACTCTAGATAATCGATGTTCTATAATTATAAGTGTTAGATCATATTCTGGAGATTTAACTAATTTTTTTAATTGATTTAATAGCATACTTTCAGATTGTTGATCTAAAAAAGCAATAGGTTCATCTAAAATTAATATTTTCGGATCCATCACTAAGAAAGAGCTGAGAATGGTTAATTGTTTTTGGCCACCACTTAATTGATCGATATCTCTATCTAAAAGATGAGCGATTCCCATAAAGTCCGAAATTTTCTTAATTCTCTGGTTTATTTCTTCTTTATTATAATTTAAATTTTCCAATCCAAAAGCAATCTCATCTCTTACAGTAAAAGTGACTAATTGTTCTAATGGATTTTGCTTTACTAAACCTACATTTTTACTTAATATCATAAAATCAGAATCCCATATACTTTTTTCAAATATTCTGACATCTCCCTTAGAAAATCCCTTTAATCTCCAAGGGATTATGCCATTTAAAGCATAGGAAATTGTAGACTTACCACTACCACTTGGACCTGCTAATATCAAAACTTCTCCAGATTTAAGTTTAAAATTTATATCAGAAACAGCAGGCTTTTGCAATTCATCGATTCCATAAATAAATGAAAAATTTCGAAATTCTATTACATTTTTTGATTCAAACATATGTTTAAATCACCTTTTAAAATGTTGATGGAACACCAGCTTTTAGTAAATAATTTTTCACAGTTTTCCCTAACACCCCTACAATAAGTATTCCGGATATGAATGCAAAGATGAAAGAAATAGCCCATAAAGTCCAATGTAAATACCATCTCTGATTTATGATCCAGAAGAAAGGAGCTTGAAAAAAGTTACCGATTCCACCAGCAATTCCCCAACCAAGTTTAGTTTCTCCCTCACCTACTTTTTCCATTGAAAAAAATCCTAAAGCAAGAAAAATACCCTCCATCAGGTTGACAAATAGTATTAAAACGCCCCATACATCACCTAATAAAAACTCAATTAACCCTTTTGTTAACATTGTCAATATAATACAAGATTTCTTTCGAGTTAGTCCATAGATTATTGAACCCCAAATTACATGATGTCCACTTACTAGTTGAGTGCCCCCTGTAAGAGGATACCATACTTTTATTAATAAACTAAAGGGAATAAGGCTTGATATAATCCCTCCTAAAACACCCAATAAAGTTGAGTATAATAAATCAAGATTTGTTAGTTTATTCCTTGAATCAATAAAACCCGTTTCTCTATATTTATCCTCATTTTTAATGTCATTGATATTTAATGTGATATCATTAATCTCTTTTTTCTTTTCATTCATAGAATTATCATACTCTCTCAATAGTAATTTTATTTAAATGTTGCACCGAATATTGGGAGCTATATTCTCCTCCTGGCATAATAGAATCATCAATAACAGACCGAAGAGGGCCTTCTTCTCCAAGAGGGCCATCATCAGTTTCATAAGCAATAATAACTAAATGAGGATTAATTAGAGCAATTGAAAGATTTAAAGGTCTTGGTGAATGATAACCATCATTGGACCAAAATTGAAAAGTTAATTGGGAAGAATCATATTTTAGTAAGTTTTCAACCTCTAATATGCTCCATAATGATGTACCTGTATATATTTTATGATATTGATTCCCAACACTATTTCGAATGGTAAAAATCTGATCTTGAACTTGATCATACTTTTCATCTTGAATTTCAGAAAGTGATATTTGAAATTCACCATCTATTCCATCACCTTTGATTACAACTACATCTGCTCTTTGAAATAAATCTATATCAAGTTCAATAATTACATATATATTCAACCAAAGGACTGTTAATCCAATCATTATTGATGCAATTAAAATATAAAAGTTACGTCTCTCCATAATTCAGATAATTAATTCCATTCTTTTTTTATTTAATATAATAAATATAATAGATATCATCGAAAATATCATTATAGACTCTATGTTATAGCTTGGAATTATGTTAGCTTGTCTTAAATCAAAGGCATAAGTCCAAGAGAGCGCATGATCTTCGTGATCTCCATCATTCATTATCCCAAAATTAAATTCATAAAGATTTTGTCTATTTAGTTGAACATCATATCCTAAATCTTGAGTTGATATCTTTCTCTTCATTTCAAGAGAATATGATGAGTTCAGTATATAGGAATAACTTACTTCAATATC
>CAZBEU010000691.1:0-6727 GCA_964491005.1 uncultured archaeon
ATTATTAATGATAATTATGATATGCCAACAATAGGATCAGCTATTGAAAGTGCTAGAGATAATCTACGAAAATTAGTATTACATTTAGATTATATGTGGGAAATGAGTAAATTAGCAAATATTTATAAAAAGAAAAACCCAAATTTAAGCTTAAGTCAAAAAGACAGATATGAATTACTTGAGAAAGTAGAGTCTTGGATAAATAATGCTAATAAAAATATGATAAGGTTAAATCCTTAATTATCTAATTATACAAAAAAATAAAAAAAGGAGGTGTAGAATTGGTTAATTATAAAGATGCAACAAAATTTTTACAAAAAAATTATCCAGATGCTACCGATATTGCTATTATCAATAGATCTGGTAAAAACCTATTTTCTATTGGAAAATGGAGTATAAATGGTGAAATAAAAACACTTCTCGCAAATTGGGCTAGTGGAACCGCACAATCTGTCACATTAGGAGGTATTAGATATTCTATTCTACAAATGGAACCTGAACGTTTTGTAGGAACAAACAGAAAGAAAAAAGGACATTTAGTTGGAGCTGCTACTCCAAGTGGTGATAAATACATGGTAGCTCATATAAATCCTAAGGCTAAAGGATGGTTTCATGAAGCATATCCTGCAGTTGCGAGAGCAGCGGCTATGATGGAAACAGGATTACAAATAGGGGTTAAAGTATCAAAAAAAACTAAAGCTCCACCAAAATCAAAGGGTAAGAAGAAAAGCAAAAACAAAGATCATACGATAGAAACATCATCAAATATGAATACCATTGCTCAATCCATGAACACTGCAACAACAGTACTTTTACAGCAAAGTGTACAAGTAAATCCTATTCTTAAAATGGAAGTAGAAAGCTTTTTACAATGGTTAAATGATCCTCAAGGACTTTCAACTTATATTGCCTATTATCTTCAATATAACGATGGTTATAAAATCTCTCAATTAGCTTATATATATAAAAGATTATATAATATGTTTTATTAATGATTCCAATCAATTTAAATGTAAGAAAAGTCAAATAAGAACATACAATTGCACCAAAACTATATATAAAATTTATTTCTATTAATTTTATATTTATAATTATTCTTTAAAATGAAATTATTGATATTAAGTAAATAAAATTTCCATTTTACTAAGATCCTTAGAAAAATTTAGTTCTATTTAGGAGAATTCTACTTCAGATTCATTTATTAATGAAAAGATAAATATTCTTTTAAAGTTTAAAAAATAGTATTTTTTAAAATTTATTTTAATGATTTATTTATTTTCATTATAAAAATCATCTTGGGTCTTGGTTTATTTTTTATATTTATTATAGATATATATTAAAAGAATTACCTTTTATTCAAAAATAGGGATAACAAAATGAGTAATAATTCTTCCAATCTTCCACAATTATTACAGCAATTTCCATGGCTTCCATCATTAAAGGATATATATCGTGATATTGCTTTAAAAGATCCTATTCAATTTATAAATGATATTTTTGATAATGAACGATATAATCCTATAATAGAGAGAATATCAAGATTTTTTAGTGTAGCTTTTGAAAATTTAGAAGTATTTCCTCCTTTCAAACCTGATGAGGATAATATTTCATTTTATCTTTTATTAAAAATAATACTTTTTGTTCTAGACAATAAGAGAATTACAAATAGAATTGCTAATCTTTATAGTAAAGTTACTTATACTGAAATAAAAAAACAACTTGAGGGAAACAATAGAAGAAATGGAATTTTTATTTTATATCAAATTTGTATCAATTTAGGATTAGATATTCAATACATTGAAGAAGAAACTTATCATACCAATAAAATAAGAGATAATAAAAAAGAACTTAAAACGAATTTTAAATTATATTTTACTGATTTCTTACAATTATCCTCCAATTTAAAAGATGATTATCGAAAATTGGTAAACAACACTCTTAGTAAAGGATATGTTTATATAATCCCAAAAGAATTAACAAGACTAATACAAGAATATGTTCGGAAAAAAATATTGGAAATTAATCAAATTGATAAAGATAATATTGAAAATATGAGAAAATCTCTGTTTACCAATCAAAATTTTAAAAGTCTCTATGATAATATTTATAGTTTATGGGAGTTAAAAAAAGAAGATTTTGAATATTCAATTCAAGTTAGGTTTGAAAAGGATAAAAATTTAATGGACTTGTTTCCTCCTTGTGTAAAAGAAACATTAATCCTTATTAAAGAAGGTCAAAATATTCCACATATATCACGATTATTTTTAACTTTTTTTTTAATTGCTCTGGACTATCCTATAGATAATATCATAGAAATTTTCTCTGCAACTCCTGATTTCAACAGACAAATTGCTCAATATCAAGTGGAATTTGCTAAGAAAAAAGGATATAGTCCTCATTCTTGCGACACATTAAAATCTTTAAATTTATGTATGGCAACCAAATATAAAGATAAATTATGCATCGAAGGGTATTTTTCAAAAAAAAAGGAACAAGAACAAAAAATAAAGCATCCTTTATTTTATACTCAATTAAAACAATTTAAATTATCAAAGGGGCAAAATGACTAATACAACCTACTTAAAACGTGTCTTTCAATCCTACTACCGCGAGAGAAAAAATGAAATAATTCCAGTTAGTTCTTTAAAAGAAAGAGAATTTGGTTTCATTCCATGGGATAAAAAAATAATGATAAGGCATATGGGGTTTTCTAATATTAATCTCCTTAGAGAATATATAGTAAATAATCCACCTAGACATATGTATTCAAGTGGATCTTTATACAATCATCCAAATAATCAAGAAATGGAAAATAAAGATTATGTTGGTTGTGATTTAATAATAGATATTGATGTTGATCATTTTTTTACTCCTTGTAAGGACAAACATGATTTTTGGTATTGTCAAGAATGTAATCATTCTGGAAAGGGAATGGTAGAAAAATGCATAAAATGTGGAAGTCTTAAAGTTAAAAAATTTTCATGGTTTTGTGAAATATGCTTAGATATTTCAAAAAAAGAGATTTTGAATCTTATTGATAATTTTTTAGTACCTGATTTTAATATACAAGCTAATGAAATGCAAATTGCTTTTTCAGGGCATAGAGGATACCATTTAAAGATTGAAAATGATAAAATAAGACAATTAACAAGCGAAGATAGAAGAGAACTTGTAGATTATTTTACTGGTAGGAATATTAATTTTCAAATTCTTGGATTTGATGAGCATGCAGGACAAATTTTTGGTTTTCCAAATAATAATAAAGACTGGTCGAGAAAAATTACCGATAGAATTCAAAATATGCTATTAAATAACTCGAATGAGGAAATTACAAAATTCTTAGAACAGATAGGATTAAGCAAAAATTTAATTATAAGCTTCATAAATTCAAAAGATTATTTCTTGAATATTCTCAAAAATAATGATTATAATTTATGGAATATCGAAGGTTTTGGTATACCAACATGGAAAAGATTTTTAAAAGGTATTATTCATGAAATTGGAGTTGAAATAGATGAACCAGTAACTATAGATATACATAGATTGATTAGATATCCAGGGTCTTTACATGGTAAAACAGGATTTAAAGTACAAGCACTAACATTAGAAGAATTATATGAATTCAATCCATTGAATGAAAATAAAAAACATCTCAATCCAATCGTATTTGAAAGTTATGATTATAAGCAAAAAATAAAGATAACGTCTATAGAAATACCCGAATTTTATATAAGAGATAAAACTTATGGTCCTTATTTTAAAGACGATATAATTGATATTGAAAATCATATAGCGATCCTGTTATTAAGTAGAGATGTTGCGATATTAGAAGAATAAAAATTTTTTTGGATTAATCTGAAATTCTTTTTACTAAGAAAGATTATATAGTCTTATATCATTAAAAAATAAAAAATTCTATACCATTATCTATGAACAAAGCTCCTAGCTATAATGAACTTTATAAACATTGGATTAAAGAATTTGAATCTTCTGAAGTAACTCAATTATCTGATGAGGATCTGAAAAATTATAAAGAATTACTTAAAGAAGCAAAAAATCTCGAAAAGAAATATAAAGATGATGATAAAATAATAAATGAAATAAATCTTCAGTTTAATAATAATATTAATTTTTTATTTGATGATCTCCTTAAAATAAGGAGGATTAAAATAATCAATAATGCTCTTATACTCAAAGAGATTAATTTAAACTATCTATTTGAAGCAGAGCAGTTATTATATAAAAATCTAATAGCATCCTTTAAAGGATATGAAAAATTTGCTTCAATTTCAGGAGAAGATATTCAAGAGTACGAAGAAATTAAAACAAATTATAAAATCTCAACCGAAACAAAAATTTCTGACATTACAAACGAAAGCTTTTCAACAAATGATAATGAAATAAATCTCCAAAATCAAAAAGAATCCTTAGATATATTTGAAAAAATAACTTATCGATTAATAAGATTCATAGAAACAACACCATCATTAGTAGGAGTTGATCTTATAAATTATGGACCTTTTTTAAAAGAAGATATCGCCAACCTACCTCAAGAAAATGCTAAAATCCTTGTAAATGAAAAAGTTGCTGAATTTATTGAATTAAATTAATCTAAAATAAATTTCTTTTTAAATTCTGTTTTAAAAAAATCTAATCTATATTTCTGATATTTATCTATTGGAGAATACTTTGGTGGATTTGGATTTATTAATTTTCCTCCACAATATTGACATTTTGATTCTGGATTTTCTAACCCATATTTTTGGCATTTATTACATTTTTTGAGATATTTTGTCATAAAATTTTCAAATTTTTTGTTTATTATAGATCTATTTTTTTCTAATAATATTTAATTATTCTCTTTCAAATGAATATAGCGCATTATATTTCTTTGCATTTTCTTCAAACACTTCCAAGGCATCAGATAAAATATTTTCAGCGTCCAAATAATCTTTCGCAATAATTTCTAATCGATATTTTGGAGCAGCAATATATGTTAATTCTAAGTTTCTAGTGCGTCTTGGGTTTTTAATACTACTTTGAGCTTTTAATAAAGTCTCTTTTAATAAATCAATTCCATTACTTTGATTAAATTTTAATGTTATTTTACCTAATATACTTATTGTAGAAATTTCAACGTTTTCATCAACAATTTTCAGAAAAGAAGCTTTTTGCTCTTCCGTAATTTCTTCAATATTATTTAAGAGATCTTCACCATTCTCTTTAAGCTCCTCAACGACATCTTGATAATTATCGTCAAATAATTTTAATATTGGAAATCCAATTTTTTCATAAGCATCATCCAAGGATAAATTTTCATATTCATTAACAAAAAATTGGAGTAAATTTTCAAATTTCACAGCATATTTCCATTCTTTCATTTTATTCTTTCTTTGAGCATCATTTGTTCTTCTGTAAGATAGATCGACATGTCCCTTATCAGGGTCTACTCTTATGACTCTTAGTACAATTCTTTGTCCCTCTCGAAGATGTGTGCGAATATTTTTAATCCATCTGCTTGAAATCTCTGATATATGAACCATACCTCTTGCAGAACGCTCAGAAGGTAACCCCTTATAATCCAACAGCTCCACATAAACATATTGATTTTCAATATCAGTTACTTTAGCAACAATAAATTCTCCTTCTTTTGGAAATGGTGTTCTAGATTTTGGCATTTTCTCTTCTCTTGAATTTAATAATGAAATATAAAAGATATTATAATTAATTCTATCTTATTTAACATTCCATAGTTTTTTATTTTTACCTTTAACTAAGTTTTTTTTTAGTAAATAAAAGACTCGATTTGAAAACAAATAAATAAGACGATTATTAAAAATAAATCATGTCATATATTTTATTAGAGTCTCCGCTTGAAAAGCTAGATGAATTATATTCTAAAGATAAGAAATTAGTATTTTTAGTCGGAGCAGGTATTTCCATGGATAAACCATCTTTGGTTCCTTCCGCTATGGGATTTATTGATGTTCTAATTAATATTGGGGCTCCAGAGGAAGAAATAAACAAAATTCGCAATCTTAAAGGTCTCCGATATGAATTAATAATAGAAACAATACAACACAATTTTGATCCTGAATTGAAGATTATGGAATATTTTGACACTTTCACGGAGCCAAATCTTATACATTATACCATGGCAAATGCTATTAAATCAGGAAGTTGGGTGATTACTACTAATTTTGATTACCTTATTGAATTTGCTCTAATGAAATTAGTGCAAGAAAAATCGAACATAATACCAATAATAACAAAAGAAGATTTTCTCAAATATAAAAATCCAGAAATTTTAAAAGATAATGACAAATTTCCCCTCATAAAAATACATGGTACTAATAAAAATATAATCACAGGAATAGAAACAAAGGAAACTCTTGTGACAACATTAGAATCATTAGGAAAAGAACGAGGAGAAGAAGAGACTTTTACTGTTGAATGTTATAAGAAAGAACCCTTATTCTATATTTTAAAGGATTCTACTCTAACTATTATGGGTTATTCTGGTAGTGATGACTTTGATATAGGACCAACATTAAAAAAATTACATGGAATTTCCACAATCATATGGATTAATCATACAGGGACAGAAGATATTGAAATTTTAAAACTTGAGTCTTCTATAGAAACTGATTTTGTAAAAAAAGAAGATATATTATTAAACGAGATAGCTAAAATTGCTAAAAGCAAAAATATGCCTTTAGAAATCTAT
>CAZBEU010000692.1:0-3189 GCA_964491005.1 uncultured archaeon
TGTTTTTATTGGAGAACCAAATAATTTAATCGATATTCAAAAGAAATTTATGGATAAATATAAGAAAATTTTTAATGATATTCTTGAAATTGAATGGAGAATGGCTAGTGTAACTCCGTTCTATATGCAACAAGCAGGTGATCTTTTTAAAGAGGAAACAATAGAAGGGCAATTAGGAACTATTGATTATGAAGCATGGTTGCCTTATAGGGGAAACAGAGAAGAAAGTGAATGGTTAGAATTTCAGAATTTTTCTATTGTTGGTGATAAATATATCAAAGCATTCAATTTAAAAAATCAAAAAAAGAAAGTTATTTGGAGTGGTTGTACAGGAATTGGGTTAGAACGATGGGTTGCTGTTTTTTTGGCTCAACATGGATTTAATATAGAAGATTGGCCAAAAAAATTTAGAAATTATCTTGATAAGATGCCAAGCGAGATTAAATTTTTTTAATTTCTTCAAAATTAATTTAGAAAAATCATATTTTAGTAATATTTATAACAATAATAAATAGAAATGATTTAAATTACACAATTGATTTTAATAGATCTAAATATTATTATTAAATAATATCACTTATGGGGAAAAACAAGAAAAAATTAACATATCCATAATGAAAAAAGAAGCATCTCTCCATATTATATGGTGATTCTGTGGAATCTATTATAAATGAGCAATCTGATAATGAGAAATATTTTTTTAATTTCATTTCTTCAGTAGGAGATTGGGTATGGTTTGTTGATCAAAAAGGAATTATTCGATTTTGCAGCCCAGAGGTACAAAAATATCTGAATTATTCTGAAAATGAAATTATTGGAAAACCAATAAAAAATTATTTTTGTAGCAAAGATTCCTATAGTGATTTTGATAAATTTAAAATTAATCAAAATAAATATATAAAAATCATCAAAGTTCAATTAATTGATAATGATGGTATACTTGTTGATGTATTAATGCATTTAATCCCCTATTTTAATAAGAATGGAAAAAATAAAGGAATTTATTGCATTAATAGAATAAATAAGCAGGTTCAAGAACAAAATTATGCTCAAAATGAAGATAATATTCAAAATTTTATATTAAAAAATACTGATAATTTAATTTTAGTAATTAATCCAAATGAAGATTATTCGATAAAATATATCAATGAAAACCAATTTTTTCACCAACTTGGATATACATCCATAGATCTTTTAGATAAAAATATTGTTAATTTTGTACATAATGAGGAGAAATTAAATATTTCTCAATTTTTAAGCAATATAAAAATTTCAGATGATCTTTCCAATGAAATAAGACTTAAAAATAAGAAAAAGGATTATAAATGGTTTAAAATTATCAATTTAGAAAAGATGAATTATAAAGGTTTAGAAGCTATTTCGATTTTATTGAAAAATATCTCTAAAAATAAAATTCTCAAACAAGAAATAGTAGAGAATCAAGAAAGACTGGAATGGTTATATCATGAAGTTCCAGAAATTCGATATTGGAAATTATTAGTACCTAAAAAAGCAATAACAGCAGTTCAAAAATCTCAGGAAATGTTAGAGAAAGTAATCGACAATATTCCTCAATATATCTTTTGGAAGGATAAAGATCTTAAATATCTGGGATGTAATTATAATTTCGTAAACCTAATTGAATTAGATAGTTGTGATAAATTAAGTGGAATGACTAATAAAAAAATTTCTTTTTTTAAAAAAAACCTAAATAATATAGAAAAACTTGAAAGAATTGTATTAGAGAGTAATATTCCTCAATTAAATAGTATTGAAACAGAAATATTTGAAAATGGTAAAAAAGTCATTTTCAATATAAATAGAATTCCAATAAGTGATAACAAAAATAATGTTGTTGGAATTTTATCTACTTATGAGGATATAACCCAAAGAAAGATTTCTGAAGAACAACTTAAAGCATCTGAAGAAAAATATCGCAGTATTTTAGAAAATATAAAGGAATCTTATTTTGAAACTGATTTAAAAGGTAATCTTACCTTTTTTAATGATCCATTTTCCGAAGCTACTGGATATTCTAAAGAAGAATTAAGAAAAATGAATTTTTCAGATTTCTGTGACCTGAAAAATAATACAAAATTACAAAAAGCATTTAAGAAAGTATATAAAAAAGAAATAGGATTAAGAGATTTACAATATAAGGGACATTTTAAAAATAATAAAGAAGATGTGGTTGAAAGTTCAGTATATCTACGAAAAAATACTGAAGGTAAAAAAATTGGTTATGCAGGATTATTGAGAATAATTACGGAAAAATATAACCTTCAAGAAAGGTTAAAAGAATCAGAAAATAAATATCGATTAATTTCTGAAAATGCTAATGATTTTATTAATATTATAAATGAAAAATTTGAATATGAATATATCAATGAAGAACCTCATTTAAAAGGATTAGGTTATACAAAAGAGGATATGATTGGGCGAAAATGTACAGAATTTTTGCATCCTGATGATATTAATAGATCCATAAAAGCAATAAGTAAAGGATTTTTAAACAAAGAAGCGGGTTCTGGGGAAATAAGATTTAAACATAAAGATAATCATTGGGTATGGCTTGATGTTAAAGGAACACCATTTTTGGACAGAGATAATAAAATAAAAGGAATTTTATTAGCCCGTGATATAAGTGAAAGAAAAAAGACAGAAGAACAACTTAAATATTCCGAAGAGAAACTTTTAAGATTAAATAAATTACTAGAAAAGAAAATATTAGAGAGAACTCATGAATTAAGAGTGTCTGAAGAAAAATTCAGAACAATCACAGAACAATCTTTACTTAGTGTTGCAATTTTACAAAACTATAAACTTTTATATGCAAATAAAGCGTTATCACAGATGATTGGTTATACAGAAGATGAATTAAAATTATGGGAAGTGAAAGATTTGGCAAAATGTTTTAATCCGTCTGATATTAAAACAATCCCTATAATGATCAAGGAGATTGAAAATTTGGAGATTGGAAATACATTAGAATACACTTTAAGAATTTTAACAAAAGACAAGAAGGATAAGTATTTAGTAATATTTTTGAGAAGAATTCCATATGAAGGTGGTTCTGCCATATTATTTTCTGCTGTCGATATTACAGTTAAAAAACAAACTGAAATACAATTAATAGAATCAGAGAAAAAACTTAAAGAACAAAATCGAGAATTAATGAAATTAGATAAA
>CAZBEU010000693.1:0-2398 GCA_964491005.1 uncultured archaeon
GATATCCCAATACCTCCACGATAAGCATCATATATATGAATCACTGGTTGTTGATTTATTGGATCAAAATCAATTGATACACCTCCTAAATCCCACCTAGATATTTGAGTTAAAGTAGGAGCCATAGCAATCATAGCATGTTCAATTGCATGTATTGTTCCTCCTAGATCAAAATTATTCATTTCAAGCTCTTTTTGCCATTCAAAAGGAATGTAAAACCATACCGCTTGAGATTCAAATTTAATTATTGGTATATCTTCTAAAGGATGTCGACTTAGAATATTCTGAGTTAATGAATCAATTACTTTATATGAATAATATTCATGTTCAACTTTTACATTTCCAAAAAAAACTTCTATTTCATTATTTAGTCCTATTTTTTTTTCATAGATTACCTCTAATGGTGTTATTTCTGTACTTTTTAAAGACTGTGTATAATAGTCCACATTTTCTTTTCTGATATACACTTTTTTTTCTTCTATATCTAATTCGTGGACAACATAGGTTTCTGCTTCGTATAAATAAACAGCGCCAAGATGTAAGTCTCTAAATACAAAACTTTCATCTTCAGTTGTCAGAAATTGATTTTCAGTATCACCTTGTAGTATTACTTTATAAATTTTATCAGATAAGTCATTTAATCCATATTTCTGATTTGGATAAAAATTTCCTTTCCAGTAATATTTATTTCCACGTTTCATTAAAAGATTTTTTAGAATCAATTCTTCAAGACATTCTAAATAAAAATCTTTATTTTCAATATCAAATAGATCAAATTCATTCTCTTTTAGGGGATTTTCTTTAGAAGCACATGATAAATGATTTTGAACAATATATTTATTTTTTAATGTAATTGGAATATCTTCTTGGATAGGTCCGAATAAAATATCAGGATTATGAACATAAAATAAATCTAAAGGATTTTCCATAGGAATAAGTGTAGAAATTGATAATTCTTCACCTCTTCCAGATCTCCCTATTTGTTGCCAAAAACTAGATAATGTCCCAGGAAATCCCGAACTTATTGTTGCATCTAATGATCCAATATCAATTCCTAATTCTAATGCATTTGTAGAGCTAATACCCAATATATTTCTATTTTTAAAATTATTTTCTATCTCTCTTCTTTTTTTCTTACTAATTCCCGCCCGATAACTATGGATTTGTTCTTTTATTTGTGGAATCATCTGTCGTGTCCAAATAGCTTGTAATTCAGCCATTTTTCTTGATAAAGTAAAAGTTAAGGTTTGGATATTTTTTTTAAGATGTGTTATAAAAAGATTTTTGGTTTCTTGATGGGCAGAATGATATTTTTCAGAAAAATTATCATATGGAAGATCCCATAAAATTACTTTTTTCCCTCCTGAAGGAGAATTGTCATGATCAACTACAATAAATTCCTCTCCAATTAGTTTTTTTGCAAATTCTTTGGAATTGTTGATTGTTGCACTGGATAAGATCCAAATTGGTTTAGTATCAAATTCTTTTAAAATTCGTTTTAATCTTCTCACTAATAAAGCAAAATTAGATCCAAATATGCCTCTGTAAATATGGACCTCATCAATAATAATATATTTTAAATTTTTACATATTCGAGCCCACTTGCGTTTAAACCATGGCAAATAATAATGCAATCCATAAGGATTAGTTATAATGATATTAGCATTTTCAAGTATTTGTCTTTTTACATTAGGCTCCACATCTCCATCATAAATACCTAAACGAGTTCCTTTAACGTTTATATCTATCATTAAAGATGATAAAGAATTATATTGATCACGGGTAAGAGCTTTTGTTGGAAAGATATATAATGCTGTAGTTTCAGGATTTTCAAAAATTTTTTGAAGTACAGAAATGTTATAGCATAATGATTTTCCAGAAGCTGTAGAAGTAGCAATAATAATATTATTATCTCTTCGAATTAAGTTAATCGCTTCAGTTTGATGTTTCCAGAGATTTATCCCCTTATTATCCAACCATCTTTGAAGTCTTGTTCTTAAAGGTATTTCTAGTACTCCAAATTCTGCTCTTTTGGGAGGTATATGTTGAATGTATGTTATTTGGTTCCTATAATAATCTTGAGTTTTGATATATTTTATAAAATTATCGAAATCAACCATTTATTCTATCACATTTAATAATAATATATCTTAAATAAAACTACAAAGACTTCAATTTTTTTGATTTTTTTAGATTATCAATAAAAAAATTTAATACACAATTCTATATTTATGATTTATTGAAAGTAATTATCTAAAATTATACTAATTCATAATAATATGTCTGAATCAAATTGGAGACAAATAGATTTTCAAAATTTTATTGATGATTATGGAATTGAAATTGTTATTGAAAATGCTCCCATAATTTTATTTTCAAAAAAAGATAAAGAAAAAGA
>CAZBEU010000694.1:0-6416 GCA_964491005.1 uncultured archaeon
AAAAATAATTACAATTCATCCTGGATTTGGAAACATCCTAATCGAATCCCTTCGTAAAAATAATCTCGAAATTTTGGATAAAAATATAAAAATTCTTTTAGAATCAACAGAAAAAATGGATTTGATGTATTGCTTGGAGAATATGCCTAAAATGTTACATATTTTCTTAGATGTGGATGAAATAGAAAGGTTCTTCTTTATTAATAAAAATAATAATCTCTATATGACTTATGATACCTCTCATTTCTGGACTTGTCAAGGCGATATCTCCAAACTATGGAAAAAACTCTATAGAAAAATAAAAAATGTCCATCTAGTTGATAATTTTGAAAGAGATAGTGATCCTCACCCTAGATTAGGAAATGGTAAAATAGACTTTAATGAAATTGTCCAATTTATTAAAGAATATCAATATAGAGATTCTTTAATAATAGAATTGTCCAATTCGGATGATATTCCAAAAAGTATTGAATATATCAGACAATATTTTTAGATTTTTTATTCAAATCTTTAGAAAAAAAAAGTTTTATATTTATTTCGGTTTTATTATAACATAATGTCACCTATTATATCGCTTCAAATTTCTAATGAATTACTCGAGAAATTTGAGAATATCCGAAAAATAAGTGGGTTTGATTCAAAAAGTCAAGCTTTAAGAGAATCTATAGTTAATTTTATAGAGAATTATGAAAAATATGAAAATTTAGAGGATTATAAAATAATAACTATAACATTAACTTATCCTTTTCGAGAAATAATAATAAATGAAATAACAGAAATTTTTTCCCAATTTAATAATATTATCAAAACCGCTACAGATTGGAGAATTGCTGATAAAAAAATAGAAATCATTGTTGTCGTTAGTAAACTAAGTTTGATAAAAGAATTGAAAAATAAATTATCAAATATTAAAGATGTTCTTTGTTCTATGCATGAAGTTATAATTGATTAGATTATTCATTTTTTTATTCAAAACGAAGGGAAAGATCTACTTTCATTGCAGGAAATGATGTTAAGTCTCCTATACTTATTATATCTGGTTCTGAATCCAAATAATCTGATATATTATCAAGAGTTATACCACCAGACACTTCTACTAAAATATTTTTATTTTCTCTTAAATTTGATTGGTTTAGTAAATAAATTGCTTTTTTAACATTTTCAGGGCTCATATTATCACACATAATTATATCTGCTCCATTTTTAGCAGCCACAAGAATATCCTCAACCTTTTCTATTTCTATTTCAATTTTTTTTGAATAACTTACTTTATTTCTAATTATTTTTAGTAGATTCTCAATATTACCCATATAATATCTTAAATGTGTGTCTTTTAGAAGAACCATATCATCTAAAGAAAATCTATGTGTATCTCCTCCTCCTAAATAAACCGCTTTTTTTTGAAAAATTCTAAGTCCTGGAAGAGTTTTTCTTGTACAAGAAAGTATTATCTTTTTACCTGATTTATGAATAATTCTGATAAATTCTTTTGTTGTTGTAGTAATAGAACTCATATTTATTAGTAGATTAAGTGCAATTCTTTCACATAATAGAATATGTCGCGTGTTTCCCTTTAATTTTAAAATATTATCCCCTGGTTTAATTGCTTCTCCATCTTTTTTAGAAAGAAATACCTCTATATTCAATAAATTAAATAAAATTTTAATTTCTTCTAATCCAGCAATGTAACCATTGCTTTTAGCAATAATATTTGCAGATGTTACCGAATCTTCTGGAATAATTTCAGAACTTACATCATTAAAATAACAATCTTCTTTTAGAAATGCCTTAAATAATTCTTCTACTCGAATTTTATTTAAATTCATAATTCTGTAAAGTGATTTTTTTAAATTAATTCTTTGCTATAAGAAATTAAAAAATTAGAATTACGAATGATTAATTTCTAACTTTATGTATTTATCATTAAAATTAAGAAAAGGAATGAAATTAAATAGAAATAATTTTGATAAGATCTTCTTTACAATTCTTAATCGCCCAATCAAGTAATTGATCATAATAATGTTCAACATCATCAGAATCGGGAACTTTTGTTAAAATTGCTAAACAAAAGCTTGTGTCTCCTTCTGGGATAATTATATTTCTCATTATTATGAGATCCTCTTGAAATTTTATTTTGACTGTATCTAATGCAGATAAATTCAACTCTTCCCTTGCTTTATCAGCAGCATCACTTAATAAAGAACTCATAGCAGCAATAGCTTTTTCATCTGTGTCATCAACTTTCTGTGATGCTAACACTAACCCTGTAGCAGTTGAAAATAAAGAAGCTTTAAAGTTTCCATTCTCATTTAATTCTTTGAGAACTAATTCTAATCTTGATACCATAAATATTCACCTATTTTAAAAATTATTGTAGATAGTTATCTCGCATATTTTCTTAGTATTTATAATATATTTTAGATATTTAATTTTAACTTATTTATTTTGATTGGAATTTAAGATTTATAATAAAACTTGATACAATATCCCTTTCAATATTTAGGATCATTACACTCGGTCTTGCAATAGGTTTATCAAACCCCTTGATTTGATCTGGAGCTTTAGGTTTTGTAGGTGAACCTGGATTTAATAATAATGTATTAAAAACTGTTCCTTTGATTAATGGTTGATGTGTATGACCAAAGACTAGTATTCCTCCAATTAAATTCTTTTTTTTACAAAAACCCTCTAAATTTTCTGGCAACTTATGAGTAATTCCAATAGTGTATTGTTCTACTTTTATTTCATCGTAATCTCTTTTTTTTTCTAATTTATCATCATCTCCCGATACATAAATGGTTGGTGCTATCTTAATTAGTTCTTCTAATAAATATTCATTATTAATATCTCCAGCATGTACTATTGTATCAACATCTTTAAAGATTTGTTGTAATTCATTTAATAATTCGTTAATTTCTTTTTTTTCAAGACTATCAATGTGAGTATCAGAAATTAATCCTATTTTTACTATAGTGATACACCCTTCAAACAGCAATAATTCCTATAATAAAAATCATTATAGCTAAAATTAAATCCAAGAATATCCTTAACCATTTATCTTTATTAGATTCTTTTAATTTCTTATCATTTCTAAAATAAGTCCTAAAATCTTTTATTCCTGTTTTAACACTTGCTTTAATTCGAGGATATTGCCAAAAGAATAATATACTACTAATTACTAATAAAGGACAATAGATATAAAGAGCTAGATTCATAAAATCATTTGGATAGTTCCATATTGTATGTGAAGATATAATATTATTGAGAGCGTGAGCAAAAATTAAAGGAAATAACCATTTTTTTCTTAGTAAAAAGATTCCAAATATAATTCCTACAATAAAAGTTTGTAAAAACCAGAGAAGAGGGATCCAAGATATAATTCTGAACATATAAGTAAAATGACCGAAACCAAAATATAAAGAAGAAATCATGACAGCAGACATTTTATGAAAGTAATCATTACCCCTTTTTACCAATAAACCTCTTGCAATCGTTTCTTCATACAAAGCAACAGATATATGTATTATTATCGTTGAAATTAAAAATATTAAATAATCCGAATTGATTAAGTAAGCACTTAATTCCGGATTAGATTGCAGAACATTAGCACTATATTCAATTGTTTCTGGAAATAATCCATAGAATAAAAAATCAAAGGGAATAAAAACAAGAAATAGTATCAATATTCCATATAACAATTGATATTTTGCATTTTTTTTTCCTATAGAGTATAGTTTTAAATGAGTTATTGCTGGATTTTTTTCTTCTTGGGATCTCCAATTAAAGATTTGATCTGTCAGTAAAAGAAATAGAGGAATTATTATTATACAACCTAGGGCTCTTAATAAAAAGAAAAGTGGTGCATAATACTCAGATGTGGTCTCAATTAAATTTGGTAATAATAATTGTGGTATAAAATTGAAAATTAACAATCCTATAAAGATAATTATTATTTCTACGAGGAACTTTCCTCTTTGGTTCATAATAGTTTCTGAAGCAGTGGGTTGAGAAAACAAATTATTTTTCCTTTAAATTTATAATAATTTATAGTTTATTACAATTTAAAGATTTTAAACTTTTTTATTTATATTTCTTAAATAATGGGCAATATCTTCTTTTATAGGAATTCCTTTTCTGGCTCCTAATTCTTGGATACATTTTCCAGCAACATAATTTCCTAATCTAACATTATTTACAAGATTATCAAATTCGAAGCTTAAATTTTGAAAAAAACTATAGATAAAACCAGCAGAAAAAGCATCTCCAGCACCAGTTGTATCTTTAACATTTTCGATTATGATAGATTCTACTAAAAAGGATCTATTTTTTGACAATAATAAAGCACCCTTCTTCCCTAAAGTGATAATAATAGTTTTAAGACCAAGTTCCCAGAATTTTTCATTTTTATTAATCAAATGATTTGTATTATTAGGAATATCTTCAATATCTATTAATTTACAATATTCTTTTTCTGATAAAATTAAAAGATCAATTTTTTCAAGTAAGAGTTTGATATTATGGAATCCTTGATCTATTATTAACATACCTGGGTTTAAAATTACAGGAATTTTATTTTTTTTTCCTATTTTCCCTGCTTTAATAAAAGGGTTTATATTTTTAAGACTACTTAAAAAAAGTACCTTTGATTTAATTAACTCATCTTCAATAATGTCTTTTTCTGATAAATAATCAGCAGCACCACTATAAGCATAAATTCTTCTGTCTGCATTTTTATCCAGAGCAATATATGTTGAACCTGATTGATGATCTTTTGAATATTTAATTAAATCTGTATTTACACCTTCATTTAAAAACTCACTAAGAATCTTATTCCCATATTCATCATCAAATCCTAGTTTTCCAATAAAAGAGGTAGTTAAACCTAACTTACTACATGCCACAGCAGTATTTGCAGCAGCTCCTCCATATAGCATTAGTAATTTAGAAACAAATACTTCATCATCTTCTAAAGGATGTCTATCTACTTGTGCTATTATATCAATTAATGCGGCACCAATACATATAACATCAAAATTATTCATATTCTAAGAACCATTAATTATATCTGAATTTTCCAAATTCTGACTGAATTTCTAAAGTATTTTTATTTTTTAATGGAGATTTCTCACAAAAACCAATTATTTTAGCCTCAATATCAAATCTTCTTGCAATATTTATTATATCTTTAGAAATTGATCGATCGCAATATAATTCTATTCGATTTCCCATATTAAAAACCCTATACATTTCTTCCCAAGCAGCTTTAGAAGATTCTTGAATAATTTTAAAGATCTTTGGAATTGGAAACAAATCATTTTTTATATATTTTATATCTTTTCCAAAATTCAAGCATTTTGTCTGACCTCCTCCTGTATTATGTATGATGGCATTTATTTTTGATCTATATTTTTTTAGGATTTTTAGTAATACAGGAGCATAAGTTCTTGTGGGAGATAATAACGCTTTTCCTATTGTTGTATTTTTTTCATCAATAATATCCGATAATTTATAATTTCCATAGAAAACAAAACTTTCCTGCAACTTATTATCGTAACATTCTGGATATTTATCGAAATATTGATGAGAAAGTACACCATGTCTTGCTAAAGTAAGACCATTGCTCCCAATTCCACTATTATATTCTTTTTCATAACTAGCTTTTCCAGTACTAGATAAACCGATAATAACATCTTTTTCAGATATATTATCAGCATTTATAACATCATCTCTTCTCATAGTAGTGAATACAGAGGCGAATACTGATAGTGTTTTTATTATGTCTCCCATATCTTCTGTTTCACCTCCACTAGTTTTGATATTTAATCCATATTTTGTTAGAAACTCACAATAAGATTCATATTCATCAATAATTTCATTTATTATAAATCCATCTACATAGTAAGCATTTCTAGCGATTGTATTTGAAAGAAAGATATTTTCTGTACAACCTACACACATTATATCATCAATATTCATAACAATTGCATCTCTTACTATACCTCTAAAGAGAGATAAATCTCCGGATTCTTTATAGTACATATAGGCTAAGCTGGCTTTAGTACCTGCACCATCTTCATGAAATATTGAGCAATAATCTTTTCTTCCAGCAACATCTTCAACAATTTTGCAAAATGCACCTGGAAAGAGACCTCTATCTCTATTTTCAATTGCTTTATGTACATCTTCTTTTGTTGAAGAAACGCCTAATTTTGAATATATATCATTTTTATTTTGTTTCATAGTAAGACATTATTTTAAGTTATATTTTGATTTAAAATGAGTTATTAAGTTTTCTATTTGTTCAATTGCTTTACCTATATAATTATGTGGATTAAATAACTCATTGATTTCTTCTTTTGTAAATTTGTGATTAATCTTTTCGTTTTTTATGATTATATCTTTCATATATAGGTTAT
>CAZBEU010000695.1:0-8030 GCA_964491005.1 uncultured archaeon
TTCAATTATGGAATATAACATATTATACTGGCTTTCTTATCAGCTCTTGTACAATTACATTCTTAGTAAATATATCTGCTAATTCTAATTGTACATATTTCTTTTATTACAATGAAAATCTTGATGCAATAGGTATGCCTAGTTATGACACAGACTTTACTAGTACTCTTGCTGGAGGAAAATTAACAGTGAAAGTAGGTGATTTAGGTTCTATCTATGAAGCAGTATTAGAAGAAGGTTTTGGTGTTAGTGAATTAAATAAAGATACGATTAATTTTCACACAGATAATTCTTTATCACCAGAAAAACAATTATCTCAATCCTCGTTAGTTTTTCTCGCACATTTCGATGAAGGACAGGGATCTTATGCTTATGATTCAACAGGAAATGCGAGCCCAGGAGCCTTAACAAACAGTCCTACATGGACAAATGGAATAGTAAAAGGTGCTATCAATTTCGATGGCCCTCCAGATAATGATTGGGTTAATTTTGGAGCTGCATTGGAAGGATCTTATGATCCTTTTGGAGATTACAGTACTGAATGGACCATTTCATTATGGCTCAATCCAACAGATATATCAAGAACAGCTCAAAGTAATCATGCAACTCGTAATTGTTTTATGGCAAAGGCAAGCGATGGGTATAATGATAATTTTGAAGCAGGGATAACAACTGATGGAAGGATACATGTTTATATAGATACAGAAGCAAGAGATACTTATACTGATTTTGGTAATGCAGGAGATGTGGTTGTTGGAGCATGGAATTTTATATCTATTCGATATGATTCGGGTGATGTTGATGTACGTATCAATGATAACTGGTATACATCTACGACTTGGAATGGTGCTACAGATATGGATGGAGCAGTTAATAGTCTCTTTACTTTAGGATCTACAGATCATCAAAATACATATTACGATGGTGCGATGGATGAAGTAGCTATATATAATATCGCATTAACCAATGAAGAAATTGATGATTATAAATACGGTTCTGAAACGTCCAACATAGAGAGTATAACAGAAATAGAAAACGGAGATGTCTTTTCAAGTTATCAAGTAAATTGGACCGCATCTTTTGATATGCATGTTTCAGATGTTTGCACTTTTTATTATGATTATTCCTTGTGGAATATAGAAAGAACAATATATTTTGATAACCAATTTAATGGATCAGATACAAGCTCTCAAATGAATGCTTTAAATACTTATTATGATTTATCTGGATTATCTACTCCAGAGAGTTTTGATTACTTTTATGATAATAACCGAGTATCAGGACTTAATAATGATAATTTTATATATGAAGATTATACGATTATTCATGATGATAATATACATCCTACAAATCATACGGTAGGTATTTTTGTAGCTAATGTTGCAGCACCTGGGCCAATTGGAACTGTCTCTAATTTCTCAGGGACGGTGAATTATGAAAACACTAAAGATATCGTAAATATATATTCAGGTGATATTAATGATTTTCAAAATAATAATGGTGGAAGAATTGAACCATTAGTCATTGAATATTGGGAATATATTGATAGTTTAATTGATACAAATAAGCTAATGGAAATCTTAAACAACAAATTAGATTCCCTAAGAACACAATTAGATTATAAAATATATCAAAAAGATAGCAAATTTTATAATTTAAAAGTTGAAGTAACAGATTTAGATGATAATATTGTACCTGGTGCTACAGTAACAGTGTGGAATAGTTCTCTTTCAAATATTGGAGAAAAGAACACTGGTAGTGATGGAACAACTACATTTACAAGACTTGTTGAAGGAGATTATATTGTAAATGTCACTTATCAAAAATATGGTAAGGGACCTTTAACAATTACTAGTGCTAAAGATATAACATTAAATGAAGCAACAACAGATACTACTGGTCTTAATATAACAACTTTTGAAAATGTACAAATGACTTCCTTAAATCTTACTTTACATAGATATAATGCTTTAGGAATATATCAAGATGTTTTACCGGGAGCATCTGTAACCTTCTGGGATGATGATGGAGTAATCCCAACACTTATCGGATCTGAGAATTCTAATGATGATGGAATTGTTGTTTTTCGATGGGCAAATTCTTCATTAGGAGGGAACAATATTACATTTGGAATTACATGGTTTGATACATCACCAATTCAGGTAAATGCTCCAGGAGATCTAAATCTTTTAGATGGACTAAATGTTACTTATCCATTTTATACTGCAAATTCTGCTACTATAAATGTAACTTTTGGATCCTCTTATACAACTTTGTTAACGATAACTGATGAACCAGATGGATCTGAAATTGTAGGAGATTCAATCTATTATCAAGCACATTTTCAAAAAGTCACAAATGGGACAATATTTGAGAATATAATTGGTGCGACCATATCATGTATAATTGACTTAAATGATGTAGAAATAACAAGTTCTGCAATATATTTTAGTCCTATAATTGGTCTTCCTGGATATTATGATTTGACTATTGATACAAGTGTTGCAATAGATGGTCATTCATGGTTATCAAGTCAAACTTATGACATTGAAATTACAGCATCTAAGCCAGGTCATACTACGGGGTTTGATTCATTAGAACTAAATCTATTAGATAGACCATCAAGTTTAACACCAAACGCAACAGCACTAACATCATATTATGGAGAATATCTTTATTTAGAAGTAAATTATATGGGTGATGGAGGAAGTACTCCATTAAATAGCGCAATTATAACCTATTCAATAATTCAAGATCCTTCAATAACTGATGAATTAACATTTGTAGGATCTGGAATATATCGTATGCAATTACTTACAACAGAATTTGATTCATGGGGAACTTATACACTTCAATTATCAGCAAGTCAACAAAATTATCAAACAATAGATAATATATATATTTCTATTCAAATCAATTCTATTAAGACATATGTTAATGGATCAATTCCAAAAACATATTTAAAGGATATTCAATATGGAGATTCAAAAATATTCTATTTTACTTACACTATCGCAAGTAATGGCATTGGTTTAGAAGATTGTGAGAAAAGAACCTATGAATGGGTATATGAAGTTAGCGGAGTAGATGTTGACTCAGGAACAGGATCGCTTGTTGATGAGGGTAATGGCCTTTATTCATTAGATTTCAATACTGCTTCAAGAGCAATTGGAATATATCATATTTCATGCACTCTCGAAAAAGAAAACTATGCTACCAGAAATCCAGTAATTTTACTTACAGTAAATCCAAGAGAGTTCAATGCACCTTTACCATCAAGCCAATTTAAAAATAATATCATTCAAGCTATTTCTGGTAAATCTCTCACATTTATATTAGATCTTAGTGATAATGAAACGCTATCTGTTATTAATGATGCAACTCTTACTCTAAGTTTGAGTGGAAGGATTTATGATGCCGTTAATAATGGAGATGGTACATATACCTTTACGATCACTAAACTTCCGGATGCTTTCTTTACTTCACAAGCGATTGGAGGTACAATATATATTAGTAGAACAAATTATAACACAAAAGAAATAGGTATTACAATTAATGTTGGAATGATTGAAATATTTCCAGGATTCCCAATGTTTTATTTCTTGATGATTGTTATAGGGGTTGGAGCAGTTGTTGGAAGTTTAGTAACTTATCGATATATACAAGTGGCTAGGATTCCTACGTTTATTAAGAAAGCAAAATCGATACAAAAAGAAATAAAGGGTAGAAAATCAATATCAGACAAATATCTTTATCCAAGTAAGGAAGAATTTATAGCTAAAAGATATGAAGATTATTGGGAAGAAATTGGATTAGATTTGGATGATATATTAAATCTTGATAAAAAGAAATTGAAGAAAATGCAAATCAATAAAAATGAAGATGGAGGTGCTAATTAATGCCAGTCGGATTAGTAGTAATGAGATGGAATGAAAGAGTTGGTACTGAATTACTAAATCAATATCCAGAAGAACTTAATATTTCAGATAAAACACTTATGCAAGTTTACTCTACACATGAGTATAGTGGAGAAGCTGGAATGATTAGTTTGATGGTAGGATCCCTAAACATAGCATCATATTATACTGGACCAGACTCTCAATATTATATTCTTTTATTATTGAATATTGATGAAGATCCAGATTCATTCGAAGGAGGGTTAGCTGATGCTTCAAGGACAATTTTACAAAACTTAGAAGATGATGTATATAAAGAATATATTCCTATGCTTTTCAGAAGAATTTCTGTATATCCTACTCTTAACTCAGAACAACAATTAGCTATGATTTATGAAAATGAAGTTAAACGAATGATAATTTTACGACTTCAAGATGAAGGAGTAGTTTCTAAATCTGAACTATCAGTGTGGTTAAAAGATCAATATAAACAAGGATTCGTTGATATAGAAAATATTTTAAATGATTTAATTAAAAAGGAACTCATTAAAGAAACCTCCGTTAAAGGTATGCCATCAGAATTGATATTTCTCACCAATGATATAATAATGATTCGAAGACCTCCAATTAAATTACTTAAAGACCCTTCTGATCGTGGTTTACCGTCTAATCTAGTAGAAGACTATAAAATGGAATGTAAAAAGTTTTTTACAGATTACAGACCAAGTAAAGAAGACAACCTTCGTCTAATCAATCTGGTAACAAATCCTCAAGTCTATGAAACGATAAGATTACTAAGAACATCAATAGTTACTAAAAACGATCTAGAAAAACTGAAGAAAAAAGGTGTAGAAGATCTTAATGATGTACTCAAGCTATTATGGGAAAATAGAATAACTCATGTATTCCAAGATCCTCAGGGTAATGAATACTATACTTTATTATCTGATTTTGTTATAGAACGTGTATTCCCAAAATATCTATTAAATATCATTAAAGTACAATATGAACAGAAATCTAAGGCAGACGAAGTACTCGTTGAATATATAAATGTTTTAGAAGATACTTTTAATACTTATAGAGAAGAAAAGAAAAAAACCAAAGCAAATGATTAAACAATAATTTTTTTTTTTTATTTTTTTTATCTTTTTCAGAAAACGAATTTTCAAGTTAAATTTTAATATTTAGAAAGAAAATTATTTATTAATTTTGAAATTTATAATTTTAGTTATTTTAAAAAGAATTTAATGACATTTTAATCATGTTATTATGAGATGCTAAAATATGAATAAAAGAGACAATTATATAAAAAAATCTTTTACACAAAGAAGGAAATTAAAAAGTTATTCAAGATATTTTATTTTATCCATCATTATATTCTCATTTCTATTTAATATATGCTTTATTTTCGGTATAAATTTATCCTCAAACCAAGAGAAAAGAGATAGTCCTAATAATCCCATTAATATCCTAAAAGAAAGTCAGATTGGTGAAGACTCTTGGTGGAATGTAAATTGGGAATATAGACAATGTATAAATATTTCTAACCCCTATAACTATAATTTAGAAAGTTATAGTGTTTATTTTCAGATTAATCACTCTAAATTAATAAATGAAGGTAAAATAAGAACAGATTTATCAGATTTAAGAATTATTCAAGATGGTAATTTATTAAAATATTATTATACAACAGATTATCCTCATAATGATATTGCGCGAATCTGGTTTGAGTCAGATGTATCTCCGAATTCTGAGACATATAATACATATATGTATTATGGTAACGAAAATGCATCTATTGACAGCACTTATTTTGATGCTGAGCATTTCGGAATGGCATGGTATGATTTTGAGATTGAAGGTTCTACAACAGCTAGAGATTTAATGGGAAAAAATAATGGTACCATTTATGATGTAGGTATAAATACTAACTATGTTACTGGATATCATGGAAATTGGGCTTTGGACTTCGAAGATACCCAAACATCGGGTTATATTGATGTACCATATTCTGTAATTAATGGGGTTAGCCAATTCACAATATGTTTTTGGGCAACTCAGAGTGATCCAGGAGTTCAAGAATATATTATATCAGGATATTATGGTACAGATAATTATATGTTAATGAGAGCTCCAAATCAACCAGGATGGCATTTCTATGTGTGGCAACGAAATGGAAGTGGAACCCATATATATACGGATCTAATTCAAACAGATGGATTGATATATAGTAATCCAGGAGATCCAGTATATATTACACAAGAAGGATTAATTATAGCTCAAGAACAAGATTCATTGGGAGGGGGTTTTACTGGAGATCAAGCATTTTCAGGAAGTATAGATGATCTCAGATTCTCTAACTATAATTTATCTTATACAGAATTATTATGGATTTATAACAATTATAAATTAGATGTAATGCTATTGGAGGAACAACAAATATCAGCATTAATAGACATTACAATCAGAGATATTGATGGAAGACCCTTGCCAAATGCAAAAGTATCATTAGTGAATAATTCTTTACCTATAGAAAATAGAACTTTACAGACTTTAGTCACATCAAACAATGGAAAAGTAATATTTAGTGATATACCATTTGGAGAATATGATCTCACAATTAATTATACTTTAAACAATGGTACTTATCTATATGAAAATCTTATATATAATAGTAGTAATTATATTGATGGGACTTTAAGCTTTCATGGATTATTTGAAAATAGAACAATATATACAGATATTTGGACTATAGATTTTGAAGTGGATGATTTGGAAAATGAACCAGTAAATTTAGGATATATCTTAGTCTATAATGATACAAACACAAATCCCTTATTAGCAAATTTATCATTAAATACTGGAATAGGGAAAAATACTTTTAGATGGTTAAATAGATCACATTATTACTATGAGATCTATTATTACAATGAGGATTATTTTACAAAAAAGAATTTATTAGATTCAGGTTTTATTAACCGAGAAAATAAGCTAACAATAACTGATTATTCTGTAATAAATACAGCGGTTCATGATACAGGAAATATATGGAAATCAAATATTACAATATATGCTGAAGGTTCAAGTTTAAGTAATATCGGAAAAAATAAGATTATTAATTGTGGTATAGAATTAGAAGATATGACTGATCATTTGGAAGAAATCCAACTTAGATATTTTGATAAGGATATGACTTGGAAAACTATTGAAAGTAGTTATAAAGATTATGAAAGTAGTGATACATCGGACAAATTGTTATTTAATGTTTATGATAGTTATGTGCTTTATGGCTTGGAAATTGTAGTTACTTATTTTAATACCTCAATATCAAATGGTCAAATACACCTAAATTATTCAGAAACTACTAATTTATATCATAAAGCGGCAATGTCTAAATTAAGCGTATACACTTATGATAAAAGTTCAGAACACCTTCCAATACAATATATGGTGGTAAAAATAGTTAATAATACGGGATATTTGATTGCGAGTTTAATAACAAATAGTTATGGTGAAGCAAGAGGTTATAATAATGATATACCCTTTTGGTATTTCCACGGAGATTATAATCTTTCTTTATCATTTTATGGATCAAATAAATCCTTTAGAGTCACTGAATCAGACAAATATTTTGACTCTGAGAAAGAATATTATGAACTTGATCCATACAACTATACGCTAGATACGGCTGCACAGTTGAGATTTAATGTAACAATAAATATTGAAGATTTTCAATCAAGATTTCAGAATACTAAAGGAATAAGTGATGTTAATTGGGGTGAGAATATGTATTTCTCAGTTAACTATACAATAAAAACACCTGAATTAGATTGGCATCCTATTCAAAATCCCAACTATGTAAGATATCAAATTACTAAATTAGGTTCAACATTAGTTGTTCTATCAGGAGATATGAATCCAGAAGGGAATGGCAATTATTCCCTAACTCTAAATTCAAATGTATTAATCGGAGAGGAATGGTATAAAATAAGGATTTATGGTCGTAAAATAGGATATATCGACCCTTATGATAAAACGTTTGATTTTGAAGTAAGAGGAATTAAAACAGGAATTTATCTATATAATTATACAACAAAAAATATCATTATCTCAAATAAAACTTCTGAATTTTAT
>CAZBEU010000696.1:0-7045 GCA_964491005.1 uncultured archaeon
TCCCAGCATGCTAGCCACTTGTCCAATTGATAGAAATAATGCATTCATGTGGATACTGTGTAGTTTATCATGAAAAACCACGAGATTTTGTTGTAATGTCCAAGTTTGTTCAAATATTTTTCAACTAGTGCTAACTGTAGATTTGCATGATTCAAGATTTTAAAAAGAATAAAATCTTTATTGAATTAAGGATAGTTCTTACATCATAACTTAAAAGTTTTTTGAGAACAAAAAAGTTTAAATAATAATTCGGCTTTTAAATTAAGTGAAAATAATTCTACATCTATGGTAGAAAGTTGGTTTAATAAACAATTACTCATATATCTTATATAAAACAGATTATAGATCTTTGTTTACTATATATCACAACTAATTAAGACATAATACAAAAAAACTGGTGTGTTTTAAAATTACAGAAGAAGAAGATCAGATAAAACAAGGAACAATCGCAGGATTTATGAGGAAGAGAACTCAGCTAGTCGGTTTTGAGTTTGGATACTGGAAACATACCCAATATTCTGCTGAATTTCTAGATAACGCACTTGATGCTATTGAGGCCTTTCAATGGGAAGAATTGAAAAAAAGTGATTCTCAAATTAAATATACACTTGATCAAGACGCCAATTTAGAAAATCTCTCAAATTTATGGAAAAATGATTCTGAAAAAAAAGACCAGAATCTTAATAGTGAAATAAAAAATAGACCTAATGAAAAAATTAATTCAGAGCAACATTATAGTACTCTAATTGATGATAATGAAAATGTTAAAACTGAAAAATTAACAAAAAAAAAAGAAGAGATTGAAGAACTTGAAGTTACACATATTATTGATGATTTAGAAACACTTCTCACCCCTTTAACCAATTTAAATATTATCGATAAAGAACCGGTAGTTATTATTAGATTGATTGAATCTGAGGCACATTCTTTATTAACCGGTGAGATTGATGCTAAAAATATAATGAGTTATCAATTTGAAATATTTGATAATGGGCAAGGAATGTCTAAAATTGATTTGAGAAAATATGGAAAATATTTAGCATCATCAAAAAGCTCTGAATTAAAACAAACAAGGGGTAGTCAAGGATTTGGAGCCCCAAGTGCATTTAGTGATGCTCAAAATACAACCGGAAAACCTATTATTGTAATATCGAAAAATATTGATCATTTATACGCCTCAGCTTCAGAGTTCTTCACAACATCTAAAAATGAAAAAAAATATGTTATTCATCCTACAGAAATTGATTCCCCTTTTCTTCATGGTACCTATATCAAATTAAATTATCTTAATATAAAATATATTCGCGGGTATGTTGATACATATATTCAACAAACAGCATTAATGAATCCTCATGTCACACTTATTTTTATCGATCCTAATAACGAAGAATATATATATCCTCGAAAGGTTTCTTCTTTTCCATCTCAACCAAAATATGCCAAACCACATCCTTCATCAACAAATATCGGAGATCTTCAAGATCTATTAGCAAAATCAGAGAATAATTCATTACTATCCTTCTTTAAAGAAAATTTTGTTAGGATGAGTAATAAAATTGCAAAAGATGTGATAACTCTAGCTGAAAATGATCTTCAAGATAATCTAAACTTATTTGTATTAGAAAATGGTTATATTAATAAAAACAAATCATCTAATGAACCCATTTATTTTATTCGATTTGAAAAGAGAATATATGGAAGGTCATCAAAACCAAGAGATAAATTTGTTGTATATGAAATCATTTCTGATAATCTAAAAAGGATTTATTGGGAGACTATTTCAGAATATAATAAAAATCATAGTGAAATAGAGAAAATCTACAAAAAAATAAAAAAAAAGAAAGATAAAATTCAAAATACTGATACAAAAAAAGAAATCTCTAAAATTAAGTCTGAAATAAGAAATTTTAGTCAAGAGATTGAAAAATATCAAAAAGAAAAAGAATTATTAAAAAAGAAAATTGAAAGTGTATTAAAACTTAATAATATTGATTTTAAGGAGATAAAAAATAAAAAAATTACAGAAAAATATTCGGATTTAGTAAAAGAAGTTAAGATTTCAGAAGCGAAACCAGAGACCCTTACTAATAATCAATTTAATTCTTTATTTCTTGCTTTTAAATCAATAAAATATATGGCTCCTCCAACAGATACAGTTGTTCCTGTTGGTGATATTGTACTTGAAAACACCTTAATAAAAGAATTAGACCTTAGAATATCTGAGAATTTAGATGATTTTGGAAATATAAGCCAAGAATTGGTTCAAACTTCAAAATATTTGCTTGAGCAAAAAAAAGAATTAACTAAAAAAGAAAAAGACAATAATAACGCATTAGAAGATATAAAAATAAATGATTCAGAAATAAAAGACTTTAATTCAAAAATTTTATCTTCTTTTTATTTGAACAACTCGAGTTTTGAACCTGAGAATTACTTAAAATATGTAAAAGATCTATTAGATTCTACTGAAGAATCTAAGAAGGTATTATATCAAGATGTTTTTGAATATTTTATTGAAAATTTTACTAGAGAAGATGATTTTGTGGCAGCAGAAACTAGGGATCCAACAAGTGGTAAAGGATTAGCATATGTAGTTGAAGCGGTCATGGCATATTCAAATAAATTAGGAATACCAAAACGCTCAAGGGATGTATTATCTCGATTTGTAAATAGAACTCCAAAATTACGAGACACAGCAGATTGTGCAATTACTAAAGCAGTACAAGCTGTAAATTGGAAAAACTATAAATTAGACCTTTTTGAAAATAACCTTCCAAAGGGACCAATCCAACTTCTTGTTAACGTTTCAGGACCATATGTTCATTTGATGTTTAAATCTCACTCTAAAAACGCTTTAGCTGATGATGAAAGATTAATTAGTGAAATAAAATATTGTTTAGAAGCAATTGGAAGAAGATTAAGAATTTATCTTAATAGAAGAGCAAAAATTCATAGTAAAGAAAAGAGAGCCAATTTATTTGAAAAATATATCCCCCCTTTTATTGAAAGTTTATATAATATTGCTTCTAAGGGAGGAAAATTCAAAGATCAAATAAATCTTAAAAACCTAGAAAAGTTAATGATAGAAGCTATTAAAAAACCTATAATACAACCTACAAAATCCATAATATCTGAACCACCAAAAGAAAAAATTCTCAAACCAGAGAAACTGAAAGAAGAAGAACTTATAGAAACACCTATAATTAGCAATGTTATATCTTCTGAGAAAGAAGCTCAAGATATAAAAACATTATCTATTCCAAAAGTAGAAAGAAGCGAAATAAAAGATAAAATTTACACTCCTTTAATTATACATAAAAAATCTTCTTATACACCAAAACCTATAAAGAAAGAAGTTTCCAAACCAAAAACACAATTAATAAAAAGTAAACAAACACAATTACCTATTTTAACTACAGAAGTGATTATGAATGCTTTAAACAATAACGAATGGCAAAATATGAAACATTTAATTTTTAAACTAAGAATAAAAGATATGCTTGATGCAAGATTGCTTCAGGTAAAATTAAAAGAGTTGGAAAAAAAAGGAAGTGTTTTTGGAATGATTCAAAAGGGAAAACATTTTTGGAAATTAAAATAATTTAATTTGGAAAATATTATGAGCAAACAAAAGTCAAAAAAAGAATATGATTTTAAGGCAGCAAAGGATTTATTTAAAGAGTATTTAGAAAAAGGAGAAGAAAAAAAGCAAATAATCTTACCTGAAGGTACTGTTAAAATTGATGATCTAAATAGAAAGGAAGCAATTAAACGTATCCACGACCTTGCTGATGACTTAGTAGAAAAAATTCTAACTACAGGAAAACCATTGATAGAGTTACCTTCTAGAAGCAGTTCAAATATAATTTGGGATGAAAAAAATGACCTATTATTGCTTGGACAACAAATAATGCAAAAACAATTTCATTCTCTAACAAGTGTTGTCGATATTACGAGATTAATTAGAGTTTTAGAAATGGTTTATGGTTTATTGGAAGAGGATATACACACATCAAAAAGAGATATTTTTTATAATGATGTTAAACTTTTTGGAAAACAGGAAGCAAGTGATAAATGTATTGAAGATGTAGCTACAATGCTTTATACCACAAGAAATTCAACTCATATTGTTGCAAATCCAAGAGGAGGATGTGTAGGAAGATTACGGATAAGAGATAAAAATGATATTATAGATCTAGAAACGTTAGGAAGTGGGACATGGCAAATTTCACCTTATCTTGATCAAATTGAAATTCTTGAATCAGATGCAGAATTTATTTTAGTTATTGAAAAAAATGCAGTTATGATGAGATTAACGGAAGATCGCTTTTGGCGAAGACATCCGTCTATTCTACTTACGGCTCAAGGGGTAGGAAATGTTGCAACACGTATGTTTTTGAAGAGATTAAATAAAGAATTAAACCTCCCTACTTTTACATTGGTAGACAGCGATCCTTATGGACATTATATTCATTCTGTTTATTTAAGGGGATCTAAAAGATTAAGCTATGAAACACCATTTCTAGCAACACCAAATATTAAATTATTAGGAGTATTAACAAAAGATTTGGATGAATATAATATACCTAAATTAGCAAGATTACCTATGAAACCACTTGATATTAAACGAGCGAAAGATTTGTTAAAAGAAGATTTTGTTCAAAAAAATAAAAAATGGGAAAAAGATATTAAAATGGCTTTAAAAAATAAAGTAAAAGCAGAAATTCAAGCTCTTTCTACTCATGGATTTAAATTTATCACAGAAGAATATTTACCCGAAAAACTATCAACAGGAGATTGGATATAAAAAAAGGTGAAGATTATGAGAATATTTCAAAAAAAAGATGGAGGTATTGTTCAATTAGTAGATAAAAATAATATGTTAGAATGGCCAATTGAATTACCCTTAATTTTTGTAGAGTATATCAGAAGTAATAAATTAGATACTTACGGGGATTCTAAAGTAAAAAAAGAAATTGAAGAATATCTTGAAGAAATCACTAAAGATATAGCAATTCCACGATTTATATCTGTATTAGAAGGAGATAATTATGAAGAAATAATACTTGCTTTAACAAGGATTGAAGAATTGTCAAAGAAAAAATCTAAAATAGACATGATTAAACCAATTGAAAAATATTTAGAAGATTTATTAAATAATGATAATAAAAAGATCTCTTCACTTGCAAATAACATATCTAAAAACTTTATATCAGCCGAAAGAAAAAAACAATTAGATAAAAAAAGAAAAGTTATGAAAGAAAAAGAAGAATTATTTTTAGCAGAAAAAATAAGCCCCGAAGAATATGCTAATGCAAGAAAAGAATACCTTAATTTAAAGGATTAATTAATCTTGATTTAAATAATGAGTTCTCCAAATATTGATCCACTCAGATATTTTTCTCACAAATAATAATTCTGAATTTGTTAATAATTTTTCATCTAAAGGGGATAAATCAGAGATACCCAATCGTAATAATTTTTGAAGTCTACTATCAACTAAATTTGTATTATATGAATTATATCTATCTAGATCTATTTTTGCTTTTTTTCCACTTAATACAGCTTTTTTCATGAATCTCCTAAATTCTTTTATCTTGTCCAGAAAATATTTATTATCTAATTCCTTTAACTTTAAATTATCTCTTTCGATAATTGCATATCGTTGGACATCATTAATTTCAAATCTTTCTTCGAGAGTAATTTTAAGAATATCTCTCTTGATAAGAGGAATAGCTATAAATAATTTTATTTTGTAGTTTTTACCTTTTTGAAAAGGCCCTACTTTTTCCTTAAAAATTGAAAAACCTTTAAAATTTTTTATACATTCTGTCAAAATTTTTTGATTTCTATAAATAAAAGTAATTCTATTCAATATATGTCCTAAATTTTCTTCAATCATTAGCAAATTTTTATAACTCATTATCTTTATTTTTTAAAATAATATTATATCTATGAAGTAATTTTTATAGAATAATAAAAGTGAAAAAATAAAATAATTTATTTATTAAAATATTATTAGGTTCTGTGAATTAAATTGATAGCTGAAATTATCTTAATTATAATTTTCTTTTTTTTCCTGATATTGGGTTATTATATAATTTATCGACAAGTTATACTTATAAAAAAAGGGAGCTTCTCTTTAAAAGATAGGTTCTTATGTTTTTTTTATGGTTTTATATTTAGCATGGCAATTATGATTGTTATGTCTATGGCCTTTATATTTGCTATTAAGACTCCGGATTTATGGAAATTTATTCAACCTCAAGAAAATATTCATCCGATAATGCTTATATTACCTATAATTGTATGTTTATGCTATATTATCATTTATCCCTTAGTAGATTTCATATACATTGCTATTAACTCTGAATCTAAGGAAGGATTAACAATTTTTCATAAAATTATGGGTAATAATTTTATAAATAGAAGTAATTCTAAAGTTATCTCTCTTTTTATGGCGTTATTTTTATATTTTTGTATTTTTTTACTCCCCTTAATTATCCTTATTTTTGCAGATTTACCATTTATTTTTGTATGTATTACGTGCAATTTGGTATATCCCCTTATGATTCTTACTCATTATGGTTCAAAGGGGTATATAGCGGGATTATTTAATAATTATTACCATATACCTGATTTTAAGCGTTCTTTTTTTCTTGGTTTTGAAGATTCAAAACGCTCACTTAGAGAATTCTCTAAAGCTCCTTTACCAAGAATACTTATAGGATTTATGCTATTTGTCTTTGTCTGGCAATGGATTTCATTGATACAAACATTAAATTTTCTTTTTACTGGATCTTTAACTATTTCCACATATTCAT
This sequence comes from uncultured archaeon, assembly GCA_964491005.1. Classification (GTDB taxonomy): domain Archaea; phylum Asgardarchaeota; class Lokiarchaeia; order Sigyniarchaeales; family SOKP01; genus JAFGOA01. Next base: position 6,825 of record CAZBEU010000696.1, read on the forward strand.
ATTCTGGGATGGTTTTCATTACACTACTTTTTGGAGTTATTGGGTATTTTACTAGATTTTGGGGAAGAAAAATAAAATATCGAGGAATGGATATCTTTTTTTCTGCTTATCTTATAGCCGCTGTTGGATTAAATATTTTGGTAAATTTTTTAATAGTTAATATCGATAAAATCGAGAATACATTAAATGCTTGGATTTTAACTTCACAAATAACTACTGAT
>CAZBEU010000697.1:0-1845 GCA_964491005.1 uncultured archaeon
AGTTGTTTTATGTGAGGGTCCTACAGAATTTCTGAGTATACCAATATGGGCAAGTATAATAGAAAAGAATCTTGATGAAAAAGGAATAGTTCTAATTCAAACTGCTGGAAAATATATAATGATTGATTATGCAGAATTATTTTCAATTTTTGATATACCTGTTTTTCTTATTTTTGATAATGATAGATATTCAACAGATAGAAGAGGTCATAAGCGATTAAATAAATGGCTATTAAAATTCTGTGGAGCTGATCTTAGTGATTATCCAGATTATTCTGGAGAAAATTATTTTGTTTTTGATCCTTATTATGAAAAACACTTAAGAAAAGAAGATCCTAAATATCTAGAAATTGAACAATATATTGGTTATAAATATGGTCTAGGAAAAAAAAAAGGATTAAGGGCTAGATACGTAGCAATGAGATATTTAGAACTTAATATAGAGCCTCCAAATTCAATAAAAAAACTGATTGACTCTATTTTCAAATTTCAAGAAAAATATGTCACAAAAACATTCTAAAATTAAAAATTGAGGATAAAAAGAATTTTATATATAAATGAATAAAAAATTATATACTAAATTAAAAAATAGAATAGCTTTTTGTTATTTATAATTAGATTAATATTAGAAATTAAGGAATATTTTCTACAGATTTGATATCTGGAACAAATTGTTTAATAGCACGTTCTATTCCATATTTTAATGTTTCTTGAGCATGCATACATCCAGCACAATGACCTTGAAGTCTAACTTTAACGATTCCTTCATCTGTTATCTCAAGAAGTTTAACATCTCCACCATCCATTTGAAGTTGAGGTCGTATTTTATCTAATACATCTCTTATTTTTTGTTTATCTACCATTTTATTTTACACATATAATTTTAATATAAAAAATTAATTAATTCTTTAAAGGCTTTGTCTTATAAAATATGCTAATTATTATAAAAAAAATTCTTATCATTAAACCAAATAGAATTATTTCTAATAATATTAAAAGTCTAGTGAGATTTTGCAATTTACAATAAATTTAAAAATAAAATTACTAAAAATTGGTCTCTTAAAACAATAATAATTATAATAATATAATCATAATTATACAAATAATATAAAAAAAAATCATTATAAAAAGGTTGAAAATTATGGATGATGAGACTCTTTCCAATATTAGTTTTTTCAATTTTATGGTAAAGAAATATTGGAAGATAGCAGTTTTAATTGTCATTGGAATAATAGTAGCTATAATAGCAGCCATTTTTACTCTATTTTATATATTTTATCATCTAGATATTGGAGCTTATGGTACATGGAGTATTGGACAATTCTCAGTTGGTGACGTAATTTTAGGATTTCTCTGGGTAATATTATTTGAATTATTGATTGTCGGACTTCCCACATTAGCATATCTAGGTACTATTTTTGGAATATGGTGGTATAAATTAATTTCTCAAGAAGATAAAAATGAATTAAAAAGAAGAGAAAAGCAATCTAATAAAAAGATAAAGCGATATGGTGGTGGAGCTGGAGCATTTGGATTTTTTGTTTTTATATTCTTTTTAATTATTCTAAATATTAATGGAGATATCTTTACAGATTTTAATGCACTGCCATATGTATATTGGATAGAGACTTGGCTTTGGGCTGTTCTATGGACATTTGTTATTATAGGAGTACCTTGCATTATATTAGGATTATGGTATTTAAAAAAAAAGCTTAATAAACTTTAATTTTTTTTTTTTTAGATTTTAAATAAATGAAATAAAGAAGAACAATATTTTTATAAAAAATATATCAAACTGAAAATTCATTATGTAAAATCCTTGTCATTTTTATAATTGAATTTTAA
>CAZBEU010000698.1:0-10273 GCA_964491005.1 uncultured archaeon
CTTTCTTATTAATATCCGCTTTAGCACATTTCTTAATAGCTTATCCATTAAATAAATCTTACATTAAAAATTTGAAGAGAGGGATAAACAAGGTTCGCTGGTTTGAATATGCATTTTCAAGTTCAATTATGATTGTACTTATCGCCTTATTTTTTGGAGTTCTTGATTTCTGGGCACTGGTTATGATTTTTACTCTGAATGCTTTGATGAATATGTTTGGTTTAGTAATGGAATCATATAATGTTTATACAAGAAAATTAGGTGAAAAGATCAAATGGGGACCTTATTATTTAGGAGTTATTGCTGGGGCTATTCCTTGGATTGTGATTACGGCCTTTTTCTTTAATACAAGTGTGACTGGGGGTCAAATTCCAGGATTTGTTTATGGAATCTACATAATCGAATTATTCTTCTATAATACTTTTGCAATCAATATGATACTTCAATATAAAGGGGTTTGGAAATGGAAAGATTATTTTTTTGGAGAGAAAGTATATCAACTTCTTAGCCTCATTTCAAAAAGTTTCTTAGCATGGCTAGTTTTTGGAGGTGTTTTTTCTCCAACAGGTTAATGTTGCACTTTTTTTTTTATTTATGAAAAATTTAAATACAATTATAATCAAATATGAATATAATATCTGATATAATAAAGATGAGATAGTATGGAACAATCGCAAAAAGTCGTGTATTATGGATTAGCCTTAATAGTGAGTCTAATTGGTTCTGTGTTGATTTTTGTTACTGAATTTTCAGGGTATTGGACATCAATATTAACGGCTTGGATTGGAGTTGATAGTGCTGCTGCTATTATATTGGTTCCATTAGCATTATTTCTATTTTATTCTGTAGTAATAAATCTTCTTTTAATTGCAAATCCAGAAAAAATTCGAAATAAAAACTTAATTGTTTTAGCAAAATTTTTTTGTTTGATAACTTTCGTTCTATGTATAATAGGAGGAATTGTGTTTGTTGCAATTGTTGAGATAGATAATGTCTCAGGTTGGTGGTTTGGACCGGCATTTTATGGTGGTGTCATAGGAGGGCTTCTATCATTTATTTTTATGTATTTAGCAGATAAGGTAGAATAAAAAATCTAAAAGATATTTAATATTTTCTTTTTATTTTATTTAGTTAAAGTTAGCATTTTATGCAAAAGAACTTTAGATCTTATAGAGCAAATTCCTATATTTTTTCGCACATTCTTCCCATGTATAGATATTGAAAAGATTAAATCCATTTAAAATCATATCACAATATCCTTCTTTATTATTAATATAATATGAAATTGCTTCTTCTAATACGTTTTCAAGTTCATATACCATTGACCAAAACACAGGATTACGCCAATCAATAGGTTCTGTAATAGATCTTCTTTTTTTAAAATCTGTTGAAAGCAATAATCTCCAATTATCAGGGGTTTCAGTATCAAATGATTCTCGATATAAAAAACCGGTAGGTTTAGAAATATCCTTATGGTATTCCTTTATGTAATTTTGAATATAACTTGGGAGGAATTTAAAATTTTTAGGGCAGACTTGTTGTATCAGACCTCCAGTAGCTCTAGCAATAATAGGAACTCCAGTAGAATATCCTTCATTTGCTGCTCCAAAAGGTTCATAATAAGAGGGCATAATAATATAATTTGCAGATTCTTGTAACTTTTGATAACCAACAGAGAGACGGAAGGGAAAAACCATAACATTATTACCATATTCATAACATAGATCTCCTAAATACGATAAATTATTTAGATCATCTCCACTAGGTATGGGTGCAAAAATGAAAAATGCTGAAGATGTTCCATATTTTTTTAAATATTTATAAATAGCAGCAGCAGCAACATCAAATCCTTTTTGTTTAGGTGCATCTCTCCCAAATATTAGAAACAGAGGAATTTTATCATTCGAAATATCAAATTTATTGCCCCATAAAGGATTAAGTTCTTCACTTTCCATCAGTAAATTATTAAATATCTCACGGTTTTTTAGTTTCTCATTTAATATATCATCCTTAGTTTTTATGTTATCAGGAAAAATTTTATCAACAAAATTACCATTTTCTATTCCAATAGGATTTAAAAGTTGAAATTCCCCCCTAAGTTTTCTGCAAAGTACATCACGGAGCAACACATCATTCATTAATTCATGAGCAAAATGTTTAGAGACTGTAGATAATCCTTGCATTTTTGGAATAGTAAATTGTAAGATAGTGCGCCCTTGTGGATCATTTGGTAGATATTCATCATAAGGATTATGAAGAGTTAAAAAACATTTATGTTGGGTTGACAAAGAAAAAGAATCTACAACAAGAGCTGTTTCCCAATCTTGTAAATGTATAATATAAGGAGGAGGATATTTTTCTTTTATTAGATCTAATACTTTAGGGATGGATTTAGAGAAGAAATAAGAATCATGAATGAGTGAATCAAATCGCCATGTATCATTATAAGGGTTTTTTCCAGATAAAAAAAACTTATCACATTTTACAAAAAACATATCAAAGTTTTCAAGATGAGAATATTCTTTACTCTTATAGATATCAATTTTATGTCTAAATCCCTTATATAATACCATATCTTCAAAATCCGTCTTTATTATTATTTTTTTTTCCAGAGAGTTCTTTGTTTTTTCGATATTTTGAAATAAAGGTGTTATTAGAATTGTTTTTATTGATTTTGACATTATAGGTGGTAGTCTTTTCATAACCGCAGAAAGTCCACCCCAAGGTGCATAGTGATTCTCAAATGATATAAAAACAACAGTGTGATCTATCATTTTATTATATTTGATTAAAGATAACCTCTATATAAATTAATCCCAAATAAAAGGATTTTATATAATCTGTTTTAAAAATAGTATATTATTATTAAAAAGAGAATTAATTAAAATTAAACTAAAAAAGGATTATATTGTATATATATTTTGAATTAAATGTCTGATTTCCAAAGTTTGGATTCATTTCTCAATTTTATTGATATTTGTTCTTATATTTTCTCTAACTGGTAATTTGAAATTAAGGAAACCTAAAAGCTTTTATAATCGTATTTTTTTGTATATAATTAATAGGTAAAAAGGGTAGGTTGAGTATAAAAAATGGATAGTCAATTAAAGCGACATTTAAAATATTATCAATATTTGGAATTTGTTAGAGAAAAATCTTTAATATTAGATGATATACAAAAAGATATCTTTAAATTAGTTATCCAAAATTACGATTTAGATATTACTAAAAATCAAATATCTGAAGAAATAGAATATATTAGGAGTGCAATGAATACAAACTTAAAAAAAGAAGATTATATTTGTTAGATATATATTTATAAAAGAAACCAATAAAAAAAATAAAGATTTTCCTTTTAAGCTTATATACCTAATCAATATTGAAAGAAATAGTTGTAGAATCTTCACTCAAAAAATAGCTTTTTTTTTTAAATAATACAAATCTTTTTTTTATTTTGATTGCTAATTTCAATATAATGTAATCATATAAAAATACTATAAAAATTAAAAGATGTATCGCAATGATTAAAGAAAAAACAGTTTGGATAATAATGGCAGGAATCGCTTTAGCTATTGTTCTATATTTATCTATTGATATGTTTATACCTAACTTTTTCAAACTATTTACATTTTTACTATTGATTATAGGTTTTGAATCATTAATATTTATTATTTTAAATAAAAGAAAGAAAAAGATAGAAAAATCAGACGATCAATTTGATCATCTTTTCGACAAATAATAATCTTTATTTTTTTTCCATATCTCTACTTGCTATAATATTAACATCTTCATTTGTAATATTTTTTATCAAAATATCTCCCATTTTGACTGGAGCTTTAATTGTAGTTTTTGCTATGATTTGAAATGCTTCATTCAGTTTCTCTTTTATTAATGGTTTATTGGACCTAACGGGTAAAAGTGGATGAATAGCATTATCTATTCTAATAGTTGTTGTTATTATTCTCTTAGGTTCAAAAAATTCTTGTTGTGCATATTCTAATCCACGTTTGCATGTATATCCTTGGAACGTATTCTCTCCTTCAATATCTTCCCTTACTTCTATTAAACACCCAGTTGGACAAACTATACAACGAATTGTTTTAATAATCCCTGCATCTTCACATTTTTTCATAAAAATCACTTTTATTATTCTATTAAAGGTTCTAATAGCGGTATGACTTCAATAATTAGGCCATTACAATTAGGATTTAAATCTATTTCATTTATTTTTATATTTAATTCAATCATTTCACTCGGTATAACATAAGATTTCTTTTTTTTATAAATTATCCTATTTGTATCATCCTTAATATTAATCTGGACTCTTCTATCAGGATTTTTTACTCTTAAATTAATAATAATATCATGGATATTTTCACCAAGAGATATATTGTCAGGTTTTACATAATTTACATTATTACCGGGAAAAAGACAGATGATCTCTTCAGTTTTTAATTTCTTTTTGTATCTTGTATTGATATAATCAACAGCATTTTTTCCAGCTCTTTTTGCTTCTGCACTTACAAGATCAACAAGGTCATGAACTTGGAGAACATTCCCGCATGCGAAGACTCCTTCTAAAGTAGTTTCTAAATTATTATTAATTACTGGGCCCCCCATTGAAGAAATTTCAGCACCAGCATCCCTTGTTAATTCATTTTCAGGTATTAAACCAACAGATAATAAAAGAGCATCACACTCAATAAATCTTTCAGTACCTATAATACGATCGTAATCTTTTGTAACCGCTTCTATGGTGACTCCCTTTAATCTATCTTTTCCATGGATTTTAGTGATAGTATAACTTGTGATTAGAGGTATGTTGTAATCTTCCAAGCATTGAACTTCATTTCTTAGTAAACCACTTACATAAGGTTGAATTTCTATCACTGCCTTAACTTTACATCCTTCCCATGTTAATCTTCTTGCCATTATCATTCCAATATCTCCACTACCTAGAATAACAATTGTTTTTCCAGGTAAGTATCCCTCAATATTCACAAACCTTTGAACTTGACCCGCTGTGAATATACCTGCAGGTCTAAAACCAGGAACATTTATTGCCCCTCTTGTTCTTTCCCTACAACCCATAGCCAAAATTATTGCTTTAGGAATAATCTCAATTAATCCTTCATTTTTGTTTACTGCGTATAGTTTGTTATCAAAAGCTATCTCTATCACCATAGTATCTAATTTATAAGGGATTTGAAGTTGATTTACCTGATCAATAAATAATTGTGCATATTCTGGTCCAGTTAGTTCTTTATTAAACTCTTTTATACCAAATCCATTATGAATGCATTGCATTAAAATACCACCTAATTCGACCCCTCTCTCTAATAAAAGAACTTCGAGACCAGCTTTTTTAACTTCAATTGCAGCAGCTAATCCTGCTGCTCCACTTCCAATCACAGCAACATCTGTTTTATAAATATTCATTTTAAATTTTCCTTTTTTGATAATTGTCTTAATAACAGATCTTTAGTTTTTGCTATCAATATATTTGTATCCTCTCCTTTCTTTGTTATAGCTTGATAAGGTATTTTTAATTCATTTGAAAGGATTTCCATAACTCGCGATCTACAAAAACCAGCCTGACATCTTCCCATACCTGCTCTACAACGGAATTTTACACCATCTATTGTAGTAGCCCCTACAGGAGCTTGTATTGCATTTAATATTTCTCTTTCTGATATTTTCTCACATCTGCAAATTATTCTTCCCCAAGAAGAATCCTCTTTAATTTTTTTCTCTAGTTGTTTTTTTGAAAAATCAGTAAATTTCTCAGGTTTAGGCCTATAAGGATTGTAATTATCCTTAAGTTTTAGCTCAACACCAAGAAGTTCAAGAAAATCGATTACTTTGTCTGATATCGCAAAACTTGAAGTTAAACCAGGAGATAATATTCCTGCTACATTAATAAATCCATATATCTCAGTATTATCAATTATAAAATCATAAGTATTAGGAACAGCTCTTAATCCAGCAAAATTTTGAATAGATGCTCTAAGAGGCAAATTAGGTACTAATTTCCTAGCTCCTTCAAGTATTTCTTTTAAACCAGCTGTTGTCGTAGATGTATCTTCTAAATCATTAATATTTTGTGCATTGGGACCGACAAAAGCATTACCATGATAAGTAGGACATACAAGAATTCCTTTTGATAATTTTGTTTGAGTTGGAAATAATATTTTATTTAATTGAATACTATTACGATCAAAAAGAATATATTCACCTTTCCTTGGTGTTATGTCAAAATAATCTAAACCAAGCATTTTGGATATTTTTGCTGAATACAATCCTGCACAATTAATCAAATTTGAACTCTTAAATTCATTTCTTGGTGTTGTTATCTTAAATATATATTCACTATGATCGATTTTAATTACTTCTTGATTTCTAAAGAATTTTACACCATTAATAGCCGCATTCTCAGCTAAGGCAAATGTCATTTCATATGGACTTACTATCCCAGCAGATGGTGCATATAAAACACCTATAACATCCTCAGAAAGATGAGGTTCCATTTTCAGAATTTTTTGTTTATCCAATATAAGTTCTAGATCTAAGACACCATCTTCAATCCCTTTTTTTCTTAATTCTTCTAAAAGTTTAATTTCCTCAACCTCAAATGCAACTACAAAAGATCCTATTCTTTTAAAGGGAAAATTTAATTCTTTTGCTGCTTGAGTATATAATTTATTTCCCCTAATACAAAGATTTCTCTTAATATATTGTCTTTCTGCAGAGTATCCCGCATGTATTACCCCAGAATTTGCTTTGGTTGTTCCCATTGCAATATCTGCATTTTTTTCTAATAAACATATTTTTAGATTATATTTACTTAATGCTCTAGCAATATTACATCCGATAACTCCGCCTCCAATTATGATTATATCATAAATTTCCGATGATAACACTTCTATTAGGACCTTTTTACAAAATTTGAATTATATTTGCTAATATCAATTTATAAAATACTCAATTTTTTTTTAAATTTATTTAATAAATAATAGATAAATGATAACATAGATTAATCAGATTTATATAAAAAACCTGTGAGGATTAAGAATAAAATTTAAAAGAAAACCATAGAATATTGAAAATAATGATTATAAAAATCAATATTTTTGTAAAAGGATTAAACAATGAGTTTTTTATTGATTTATTAAGTTTAATTTGATGATTAGTTTTTATTAAATTTTCTATTTGAGAAATATTATTATCTATTGGTTTATCAAGATGTATCGAGCCTAAAAATCGTGGTTTATACAAATTCTTAATTATATTGTCTATATAATTTGAAGGAATGGAATTAAAATGAGAATCTTTTTTTTCTTGTACTATATCTTTTTTTTTTTTATTGTAATTCTCCATAATTATATTCACTTAAATTGTTAAAACTCTAAATTCTATAAAGTAAACTAGTCTTAAATTTTTATTGATTATAATTTTAATATTATTTATATAAAAAAGACCTACCAAATTGCATCTTGAAATTTCTTTACAGCATCTTTTAACGAAGTTTCAATATGTTTTTCAAAATCAGTAAATATAGAAACATCATAGTCCCAATTTGATAATTTTTCTCCATATATTTCATAGAATTTATGTGATATTCTTTCTAATTCTTGCTTTATTTTTTTTTCTTTTTCTTTATTAGCAGTATTTGCAATAAATAATAGATCTTTATGTCTGATAATTGTAAATTTTTTATTTCTTAATTCAAAGTTTGAAATACCTCCTTCTACTATCGTCTCAGCAAATTGGTTTATTGCACTCATTAGGGCTCCAAATAATTGATCATTAATTTTTGAATTATAAACATGACTATAAACTGTTATTCCACTACTAGTTAAAATCCATAAATCTTGTATTATCTTTCCCATATTATATCCAAAAATAATTCCTATTTATTCAATAAAAGAATTAAAATTATCATATTAATAATTTTTTAATTGTTATTCTTCATGTGAATTATAAGACTTTTGTTCTATTTTTATTTTAACTTAGTTCTTTATAGCGAATATTTTTAATTTTATATCTTTTATATTTTATAGTTATTTATATTTTTCAGATCCAGATAATAAAATGAGTCAATATTATAAAAAACCAAATTCTACTGTTTTATCACAATTTAAACTAATAGTAGGAAAAGAAAATTATTTTGATAATATCGAGACCAGATGGAGTTATGCTTTTGGAGGAATCAATTTTCAAAAAAAATGGATTCCTGATTTAGTTTTAATAACAATAACAACAGAGCAAATTAGGAAAATATTAAAAATAGCAAATAAAGAAAAAATTCCAGTTACTCCTAGAGGAATGGGTACGAGTTTATCTGGAGGTCAATTAACACCTTATGCAGGAATTGTACTCGATTTATCAAGAATGAATAGAATAATTAAAATTGATATAATTAACAATTATGTAGAACTTGAACCAGGAGTTATTTGCGATGATTTAAATAATATTTTAAAAACACATGGATATTTTTTTCCTCCAGATCCAGGTTCAAGTTCAGTTGCGACTATAGGAGGTATGGTTGCATCTAATGCCGGAGGAATTCAAGCTTTTAAATATGGTGTTACTAAGCAATATGTACTATTTTTAGAAGTAGTCTTATCAAATGGTGAAATTTTAAATTTAGGTTCTGAAGTTTTAAAATCAGTTGAAACATACAATATTAAAGACTTATTCATAGGTTCAGAGGGTTCATTAGGAATTATTACTAAGATAGGGCTTAAGATAAGACCATTACCATCTTTTAGGAAATTAGGATTGTTCATTTTTAACAAAATTGAAAATATTCAAAACGTAGCTGTTAAAATTAGAAAAAAAGGAATAATTCCAAATATCTTAGAATTTATGGATAAATTCATCTTAAAAGCTATTATTAATTATTTAAAAGGTGATTTTCTCAATTTTCCAAAAGGATATGTATTAATCATAGAACTTGATGGAGAGAACAATAAAGTAATAAATGAAGAATTTGAAGAAATAAAAAAAATTATTGATATAAATACACCGATTTTCACAAAAATTGCAAAGGATGATACAGAAAGAGAAAATCTTATTTTAGCGAGAAAATCCAGTCTTCCAGCATTATCTAAAATAAGTCCTACTTGTTGTGTAGAGGATTGCTCTATTAAAATTTCTGATTTTGCAGAAATTATAAAAAAAATTGAGAATATACCAGAAAAAATTAATGCAAAAAATTTGAAAGTTGCTATTTCTTCCCATATGGAAGGAAACCTTCATCCTAAATTTATGTTTAATGAGAATAATCCTGATGACTTAGAAGAATTTAAACACGCTATGGAATATTTATATTTGAAGGTTATTATCCCTTCTGGCGGATCCATAACAGGAGAACATGGAATTGGAAAAGTTAAAGGAGAATTTTTAAATATAAAACTCAAAAATAATATAATTAAATTAATGGAAAAAATAAAGAGAATATTTGATCCAACTCAAATTCTAAATCCAGGTATTGGAAAGGGAGATAAAAGAAAATTAATATTGAGAAGAGATGCAAGGATTTTAAAAAATTATAAAGGTGCAATTTTAAAGTTAAATTGTATGAGATGTGGATTTTGTGTAAAACATTGCCCTTCATGGATTCTCCATAATACTGAAACTTATAGTCCAAGAGGTAGGTTAAGTATTTTAAATGGATTAGTATATGGTGATTTGGAATTAAATAATAACATCTATGATATCTTCCATTCCTGCACTTTATGTGGATTATGTGTTGAAAAATGCCCATCAAAAGTGGATACATTATCAATTTTCGAAAAACTTAGAGAAATTTTACACAGTTAATTTTTTAGAAGCATATTATTGCATAATATAATAAATCTGTATATTTTTTGATATTTTTGTATTAAAATAATGAGACATATATCTTTATATAATAGTTTATCTTAAAAGGTTAATATAGAAAAAAATAATATAATCTTATTTTTAAAATTAAGATTAATTCACTACTGAAACCTTTTTTAACAAAAAAAAGTATTGTACTATGAAAAAATCGAATTTTTTATTCTTATCCAATTTTTAAAAATTTAAAAATCTAAGATTAAATATGATGATCAATAGCTATAAAGATCGATTACGATCTGATGATGATATTGTAAAGGGTAAAGAAGACACAATTAATTGTTGTGATAGACCAAATCTGGAATGTCGAAAGGGTGATAATGTATGTCTTAATTGTGGTATGATTCTTGGTAGAAATTTAGTGGGTAATGAAAGAAGAGCATACACTATT
>CAZBEU010000699.1:0-1555 GCA_964491005.1 uncultured archaeon
TTTTATCTTTTTATCATTCTTATCTATATTTATAATATAAAATATTTAATAGATTTCACATTAATAATTTTAATAATTTAGATGAAAAATTTTTTAAATATTAACCTTAACTTTAATAACCTTCAAAAAATGATTTCTAATGGATATGAAAAAAAAGCATTTTAATGAACTTTTAGGAATTGATGATGATGATAAGAAAATCATCGAAATGATAGAGAAAAACCCGGATATTACTCATTCAGCAATAGCCTCTGAAATAGATAAAAGTCAACCTGCAGTGGGTGCAAGAATCATAAAATTAGAAAGAAAAAATCTTTTAACTAAACAAGTTGGTTTTAATATAAAAAAAGTGGATATAAAGACTGCCATTGTTTTTATATCAACAAAAGATGTGGATAATATTGTTCAAAAAATAAATGAGTGTCCTTTTATTAACCATGCGTTTAAAATTTCAGGTGATTATAATCTTCTTTGTTTTCTTTCTGCCGCAAATCTTCAAACTATTGAAAGATTGGTAGATATATGTTTCAGAAAAGATCCTAATGTCTTATCTGTAAAGACTAATATCTTAATCGAAAGTATCCATGATTTTATCATCCCTATTGATTTTGAAATTGAAAATTTTGATAAACACTCTGATCATTGTGGACCTAAATGCAGTTTAACTAATGAAATATCAAAATACAAATTTGAAAAACCAGATTTAGATGAAGAAGAGTAATTTATTAAAAATTATATCGAATATATTCAGATTTTCTCATAAATTGATTATTTAATTGCATTCTTCCATTTACAATTTGGTCCACAACCATTCTCTAGGGTTGGATTATGATCTTCTGAATCAAAATCAATTGGAAGAATTAGATCTTTCGCAATCTCTGTGATAATCTCCATTGAAACATTATTAATATGTTTTTGATTTCTAAAATGATAATTAACTACTGCATCAAGTTTTTCTAATTTTGAGCTTGCAAGTAAAAGACATATATTATGATCACCACTCAATCTAAAAGCATTCAGAATAAATGGACAATATTTAGCCATCTGAATAATTTCATCTGGATTTCTTGTATTTATTTCAACAGTAGCAAGATGTAAATCAACAAGTTTAAAATTTATTCCGGGTTGAAATTGTAATATTCCATTCTTTTCTAATTTTTTAATTCTCATTCCCACTGTTGGTTGACTTCGATCAATTTTTTCTGCAATTTCTGTGTGAGTCATTTCAGGATTGTCTTGTACTAATCTTATAATTTCTCTATCAATATCATCTAACTTTAACTTTTCACTAATCATAATTATTAATTTTTTAAAGAGTATATTTCTATTAATTCTTATTTTAATTTATATTTTATAAATCGTTTTTAATATAAAAATAAATCAATAATTAATCTATTAAAATTGCCTTCTTCTTACAAACAGTTGTACATAAATGACATTTTATACAAAAAGTTTCCCTTTCTGAAAGAATTAGACATTCTGGAGTTGAATCTTTATTTATAACCTTATATATCCCTCTAAAACACACTTTTTCACATAAAAAATCTTTACAATC
>CAZBEU010000700.1:0-7398 GCA_964491005.1 uncultured archaeon
GTTCATTGATGATATAATATCAATTGATTCTTAATTTCAAGATATAAAAAAAGAAAAAAAAATTATAATTATTCTCCTAATCGGTGTTTATTTTCTTCCTATTCTTTATTATTTTAAAAATACAATAAATAACAGCAGGTAATAACAGAATATTTTCAATTAATCCCCCAGCTATAGCATTTAATGAATCAAACATTGCGATTAAAAATACTAAAGTAATCCATTTCTTGGATTTTGGTAATGTTCCAGCAAATAATATTGTAATAAAAATAAATGTTGGAAATGGACTTATCCCAAAAAACATTGTTGTAGGGAAAAATAATCCAAAACACATTAAAAATAATGGATATGCTAATGCTAAAGCAATCAATGAAAAAATCATAATTTTATCTTTTTTAGACTCCGGTAATCCAAACTCGATTTTCTTCTTTACAAATAAATCATATATAAGAAAAATACAGCATATAGTAAAGATAAAAATCCATATTGGCTCCATAATTAAAGAAATGATAATATAATCATTTGTACCTAAATATGAAAAATTTCGTATCCATGATGGAAATAACCAAATCCATGCGACCCAGAATATTACAACAATATTTAAAATTTTAATAGGAACATAATTTTGTTTTTTAAATGTAAAATAAAGACTTACAATTGCTAAACAAATAAAAATGATTCCTAGCCAAAAATAAAGAAGAATATATGATCCTAGATTTATATAAAATTCATCAGACATATCTGCCATTTAATTTACCTCTTCTTTTTTAATAGATAGATTTCTAATAAATAATTTAAAATTTGGAATCAATCTTGGAACAGAATTCTTATAATTAATATATTCTTCTCCGAAACGGATTTCTAATTCTTTCTCTTCTCGTAAACTTTGAAAAATACAAGATATAAACCAGAAAATTCCTGCAATTATTAATCCTGTTTGATTTAATATTAATCCAATACTAAGGATCGTCATGCTAATTCCTATATACATAGGATTTCGAACATATTGATAAATTCCTCTCGTAATGAGAGATTTTGAATCACCAATCGCACCTTTTCTTCTTAAATAGTAGAATCCTAAAATGAAGATTGGTAACCATAGTAATAAATTAACGAAACCTATAGTATAGATTATCCAAGCTGGAATAAACCATAATAATTGTTGAAAATTATTTATTTTAAAAAAATAAGTAATCCATATGAAAATAGTTATAAATAAACTGATTCCCATTGCAACTCCAATTGGAGCAAACCATAATTTTATTTTTTTTTTTTGCACTTTTATCACCATAATAGGAAACCTGACACGAAATGGGTTTCCATTATTAATCATAATTTATTTTTTTTTATATTTAAATAATATGAAATCCAATCTTTGACTTTTTTAAAAAAAAAGGATTTATAATTATAATTTTATTTATAAATTATATATACTAAATACCAAAATAGTTTCCATGCCGCAAAAGAATAATGAATTAAATTCAAATACACGTAAAGAAAGAATAGCAGATAAGTTTCAAGAATACTTTGAATATTATGGTTTTAAAAAAACTAATGTTTCAGAAGTAGCGAAGGAATTGAAAATAAGTAAAAAGACTATATATAAAGAATTTAGTTCTAAAGAAAAAATATATTATTATCTTGTAAAACGAGGAGCCAAGTTTTATACAAATAAAATGGAAAATACATTGAAGAAAATAAAAAAAAAAAATCCACTTAATCAAGATCGGCCTTTAAATTCAAAAGAATCAATTGAAGAATTAATCAAGATGATCTTTAATGTAGCAAAAAAATGGCTAAAAGATCCTAAAAATAATCCATTTGAGTTCAAATATAAATATAAGATAAGTCAATTAGCATTTCAAAATGCTTATGAGGAACTTTTCAGAATGATCATATCAAATGGAATTGATAATGGTGAATTTAGAGAACAATCAGTAGATCTTGCACTTCGGTTTCTCTATGGAATTATAAAAGAAAGCATGGATATTCTCCATACAAATCTTGAAATGAATATTGAAGAAGAAACGATAAGAGTAATTTTAAACATTTTACAATGAAAGAAAGTCACGTCCTTCACTTCAGGGCATGGATGGAACTATTTATTTAAATTCCATTAAAGATTTGTATATTCTAAGTAATCAGTTTTTCCATGGAAAAGTAGTTAATTTTAATGGAAAATGGGTGCAAAATAACTGTTTTGCAAAACACGATTTCCTAAACGATATCCTTGCTTTCATTATGCTTTGAGAAGATTAAAAATATTCCAGAGGATATTAAACTAGAGTTAGAAGCTAAAAAAGCAGGTTGGTTAATAGTAAAAAATCCTGAGAAAGAAGAATCCATTGAACTAGCTTTAACTCTTTCATTAGAGTTAGGTTTAGGTGAATCATACGCAATTGCTTTAAGTAAAGAACTTAACGCAGATTTATTAATAATGAATGATAAAAAAGCGAGAGATATAGCAAATAAATTAGGAATAAATACAAAATGGACTACTGAAGTGTTAATTGAAGCAATATCTAGAAAATTAATTAATTCTTATAATAATTTTATAGAGATTCTTGATGCTATGATTGATAATGGATTATGGATTGAAAAAGATTACTATGAAAACTTATTAGAAAATGCTAAAAAAATTTTTCAAATTTAAACTTAGATTGTTCCTAACTCTCAATCCTTTAGATTCTAAAGTAATCAGCGTGAAATAACTGAGAAATATATTATAAATAATATCTAAGTATAAGTTCTTACATTTTTCAATAATTATAAACTTGTATTTTTAAACCTTTATCTAATGAATTAGTATTATTTGGATTCAGAAATGTTTTTTTCCATGGAAAAAGGTTAATTTTCCATGGAAAATGGATGCAAAATAACTGTTTCACGTTGAATTGTATGAACCAGTATATTATAAAAGAATTAATCAGTATCAATCAAAAATTTGTTTATATATCTCATTAATATTCTTTCTCATGTTTGGGATGTTAATCGTAATAATATCCCATATAATATCTATATCTACATTAGAATAATTATGAATTACAATATTTCTTAGACCTATTATTTTTTTCCATGGTAAATTAGAATATCTATTTCTAAAATCCTCATTTAATTTGCTAGAGGCTTCTCCAATTAATTCAAGATTTCTAAGTATACCATCTATAACTAACTCATTTTGTTTAAAAGATTCTTTATCTAAGTCCTTTTTATACCGTTTAATTTTATCACAGAATTCAAGAATATCATCTAGAACTATCTTAATGATTTTTCTGTCATCCTTCATACATAAATCACTTCATTTAAAATATCTATCTTAAATTGAGGTTTTAGAGCCTTAACACTAACTAAATCAACTTTTTTATTTAAGATATTTTCAAGGAATTCTCTCAATTCAACGATATCCCATCCAATGGGGCCATTAAATTCTACTAAGATATCAATATCACTTTCAGAATCTTCTTCTCTTCTCGAATAGGAACCAAAAATTCCAATTTTTTCAACAAAATATTTATTTTTTAATTCGCTTTGATATTCTTGTAGAATTCCTTTGATCTTGCTAAGATTATCCATTTTATCCTTATTTTTATATTATTTATCATCAATATTAGTAAATATAATTATAATTAATTTCATAAATGTTTTACTAATATATTAATCTCATGCCTGTAATACTAATAGAGATCTTATTTAAATTATTTATCTATAAAAGAAGGATAAAATTCATTATAAAGTAGCATCTCAGTTATTTTACATCCATTTTCCATTAAAAATCTATCTTTTTCCATGGAAAAAAATTTATATTTATTAAATGATTATGATAAAAAGATATTTAAGACAAAACTATACTTTATTGAACATAAATATTATCTCTTTTTTATTATATTTAATCTAAACATATCTTCCCAACGAAATATATACTTAAAGGCTTAAGTTCTTTTATATACAATTTTGATTTAATTGGTTTTAGGTAATGATAAAATCCATTTTTAGTCTTTAATCCAAAAGGAACACTTAATTGAGTAATAAAAAAAAAAAAAGGAAATATTTGGATAATTTAACCATAATATAAAATTATGATGCTATTCCCCCATCAACAATATCCCAATAATAATTGTCGATAATATACTGTCTTGCATCAGCAGCAGCTCCCGAGCTATATTCTGAACCGCCAGCAACAAAACGTACGTCAAATTGCAGAGAAGGTAGACTTGCCCATCCTATTAATAAACTATCATAATTCGCTGTGGATAAAGTGATATATCTAAACATATTATCCATGTTTGAAACACTAGAAATATTCCAACTTCCAATATCTTGGTCAAAAGAGGTGGCTTCTGAGAACATATGATTCATATCTGTTACATTAGAAACCGTCCAATTCCCGATATCTTGGTTAAAAGAAGAAGCTCCTGAGAACATATAACTCATATCTGTAACACTAGAAACACTCCAATTCCCGATATCTTGGTTAAAATCCCAAGTTTCTGAGAACATATGATTCATATCTGTAACATGAGATACATTCCAGTTTCCAATAGATTGATTGAAGTAAAAGGTAGCACAAAACATATAACTCATATCTATAACATTGGAAACATTCCACTTATTGAGAGATTGATTGAAGGAATGAGCTTCTCTGAATAAACTAGCCATATTTGTAACACTAGAGACCGTCCAATTTCCAATATCTTGGTTGAAGGAGGTTGCAAAGTAGAACATAGCTTCCATGCTTTCAACATGGGATACATTCCAGTTTCCAATAGATTGATTGAAGTAAAAGGTATCACAAAACATATAACTCATATCTCTAACATTGGAAACATTCCACTTATCGAGAGGTTGATTGAAATAATAAGCCTGATGGAACATATGTCTCATATCTATAACATTGGAAACATTCCACTTATTGAGAGGTTGATTGAAGGAATGAGCTCTATAGAACATACCATACATAATTTCAACTCTTGAGACATTCCAATCACCAATAGGTTGGTTAAAGTCATGAGCACTAGCGAACATATTACTCATATCGCTAACACGGGAAACAGTCCAATTTTCGATATTTTGGTTGAAATCATTAGCACCGGCAAATAAACCACTCATATCTCTAACATTGGAAACATCCCATCCACCTATATCTTGATTAAAAGAAGTAACTAAATAAAACATACTATTCATGTTTTCAACGCTGGAAACATCCCATTCTCCAATATTTTGGTTGAAATCAGAAGCTCTTTCGAACATATTACTCATGTCTATAACACTGGAAACCGTCCAATTCCCGATATCTTGGTTAAAAGAAAGAGCTAAATTGAACATATTATTCATATCTAAAACATTAGATACATTCCAATTTCCTATATCCTCATTAAATTTACCCGCAGAAAAGAACATATAACTCATATCTGTAACGTTAGAAACATCCCAACTATTCATATTTCCAGAATTACCAAGAAAATTACATCCTCTAAAGGCTTGATAGAGTGTAGTTGTCCCTGTTAGGTCTAAAGTATCTGTAGCAGTGATATTTAAATTATAACATCCGTAGAAATAGCTACCAGAATTTCCTAATCTTAAATCACCCCATTGTTGAATTTTGAGTAATTTAATCCAATCACCTCTATTATTAAATCTCCAACCAATCAATGTACCATCGATTCTAATCGTATACACTCCTACTGAAGTATATGTATGAGTCACTTCAGCTTGATCCCAGTTTGTAATTTTATCGGCAGTCCCATCGCCCCAAATCACTGTAAAATTATAGATTCCACTTGATTCCAATGGTAATTTAACTTGATGCTCATTAGTAGACTCTGTACTTGTCCTATAAGTATCCCATATTGATACAAAAGATGATCCAGACTCTATTGCATCAATAACAAATGAAACTGATGCGGTGTCTATATTTCCTGCGGAATCATTTGCCCAAGCAGTTATGGTATTCACCCCTTCACTAAAAATAATAGAATGAGGTGAAGTATAAGTCACATTCGCACCATTATTCCAATTATACCAGATAGTATCGATTGCAATATTATCTGATGCTGAAATCTCTAGTAGTTGACTGGCATCATAATAAGTGGTGCTTATTGGACTATTTATTTCTATTGTTGGATTTATTGTATCCTTCTTTTCAAGAGGTAAAAATAGTACTACACCAATAATAATAGAA
This sequence comes from uncultured archaeon, assembly GCA_964491005.1. Lineage (GTDB taxonomy): Archaea > Asgardarchaeota > Lokiarchaeia > Sigyniarchaeales > SOKP01 > JAFGOA01. Next base: position 6,179 of record CAZBEU010000700.1, read on the forward strand.
CTTATAGCAATGATGGATGTTATGAATATCGCTATAATTTTTTTATTAATCATTATATTTTATCACCAATATATAATTTGTTATTAAAGTTCATTCTAAATGCTAATTATATATTTTTTTTTATTTATTAATAATTGTTAAAATTGGATAATTCTTTAAAAAGAATGAGGTATAATTTTCGCCCTATTTCTTAAAAGGATTAGATAATAGAGAGAGACTTTTTAAGACATTTCATATTTTATCTAATTAATATTTTTTCAAAAAATTCATCCAGATCAGAAACGCTAGAAATAAGAAGACTATATTCTTTCAATTTCTCGAGTTGTTTACTTGAATCTTCTGAAAGATATTAATTTAAATTGTCTTGAAATCGTAAACAACAACTTAATGCATCTATTTCTTATTTGATTTTGAACTACTCACCCCTAAAGGAGTGAGATTCTTAGGTTAACCATCAACTTATTTCTAACACTAATGGGCGGCTCAGACATCCTCTATCCCCTATCCATTGGGATTTAGGGACTTCTTTTTGTAAAATATTTATTGACGCATTCACATCAGCATTTAAGACCATTCCACAATCCTTACATACATATAAGCCTCGATATTTCCGATTTGACTTACGAACAACACCACAACAAGAACACTTCTGGGACGTATACTCTTCACGTGTTCGAATGACGTTAATCCCAACCATCTCTGACTTATATTCGATTTGTTGGAGAAGCTTTAGAAAGGGAACGAAGACAAAGTTTTGATTATTTTTCTTCCCAATATGTATCTCTTGTTTCCATCTCTCATTATATCCAATGATAATCAAACCAATATTATTGGAAATACAATAATTAACAACTTTTCGGGATGTTTTGTGAAAAAAATCTTTCACTTTATTGTTCCACTTTCGATGAAGCTTTTTTATTCGGATCGTTATTTCCATTTTATTGCACTTCTTAGCCATTGATTTGAATTTTGATAATTGTTTGTTATAGAATTGATTAATTGACTTTAATACAGCGCCTTTGATAATCAATGGGATATTTCCTATAGTATCTAACGCATTTACGATGTTATTAAGCCCCAAATCGATCCCTAAAGCATGTTTATCATTCAAGTGCAAATCTTGAGGTTCATAATCGTAGATTAATTCTATATTAAATCGGTCTCCAAAAGGTACGATACGAACTCCCTTCACACATGTAAGATCTGTTTTTATTTTTGGA
>CAZBEU010000701.1:0-9057 GCA_964491005.1 uncultured archaeon
TGAGTTTCCTTCTTCTGAAATATTTTCAACATCAATACGTCCTATTCTTCCGGATTTTTGAAGATCTCTTAAATCTAAATCTAAAAGGAGGCCTTCTGTTTAAACGATTAAAAAAGATGCTTTTTTATCTTTGTCCAAAGATAGCACCTACAATATCACTTTTTTCTACTATACCTTTAACATTAAATTCTGCTTCTATTATATATTTTGTGGTAAAATCATTATTGGTAATCTTGATCACTTCCTAATAACAATTGATAAATTTACTTCTATTTTATTAAAATAAACAAAAAATCTGATTAATTATCTTATATAATAATCTTGAATTTTTTTTAATATGAATCTATTTTAAATCTAATAAATGTAATAAATCTTTAATTTTGATAGTTAATAACAAAAAATACATTTAAAAATAAAATTTTTTCGGTATTAAAAAATAAATCTGTATTGAATTTCTTTTTTGTCTAAAGAAAAATTGCTTTTTTTTATCAGGATAAAAAGAAAAATCATATCTAATATATGAGATATAATATCTGCATCAGATTGTCTTTTATTATAAATTATACTTCAATAAAGATATGAGTTATTGGAATTGGATGTTTTTAAACAAATTTTTAAAAGAATATCCGAAAAATATCACTAAAATCAAATTTGAGACTGATACTGAAAGAATTTTTTTTTTCTTGTATAAAAATGATAATCATTATGGATTTACTATAAAGATAATAATTTTTCCAAAATAATGTAATTAAACTAAAAATCAGATATATTCAGGAATTTTAATCATTCAATAGCTAAGAATTCATCAATTTTTTATTAATTTATAATTTATTCATTACAGAATTAAAAAATTTTTTTATCTCTAAATCCGAATAAAATGGAACGTATAATCATATTAGGTGGGAAAGGAGGAGTTGGGAAGAGTAGTATATGTGCTGCATCAGCGGTTAAATTATCAATGTTAGCTCCAGAGAAAAAAATCTTAATTATTTCTTTTGATATTGCTCATAATTTAACAGATTTATTTCAAAAAGAAATAGGTAATAAAATTACACAACTTAATAGTAATTTATGGGGAATAGAACCCGATCCAAATATCTATGCTGAAGATTATACGTATAATCTGTTAAAAAAAATGAAATCATTTTCTAAACAAATACCGTTATTTGGATTAATTCCACAAATAGATACTTTCATCAATTCAGCATTTAATGCTGATTCTATTCCATTAGCATTGAAGAATGCTATGTTTTTCCAGAAGATACTTGATGCTGAAGATTTAAATCATAATATTCAATTTGATATTATAATCGCAGACTTTCCACCAACAGGGAATATGGTCGCTCTTTTTGAAATTCCTGAAGATCAAATTAAAGGTATAGTAAAATATACTCTAAATTTTTTGAATTCTATTAGAAAAACAATAAATAACTTTTCAAATATACTTGGAAATATAATTAATCCTCTTTCTGATAATAATAATAGAAATGATTTAGGTGATGAAATAATAGAAATGATACGTGAAATAGAACATCGAGGTGAAAGAGTGACAAAATTAATTCATGATATTGGGTCACTACGTTTAGTTACCATTGCAGAAAAACCAAGTTATGAGGAAGTTAGAAGAGCTCACATCCTTACTAAAAAATACATTAAACTTGATGGAATTCATATAAATATGTTAACACCAGAAAATTCTGCTAAAAATTGTTTTTTTTGTGAAAAACAAAGAGATATTCAATTAAAGTATATCAAACAAATTACAGAAGAATTTCAAAAATTTATCATATGGGAATCAGAAAAATTAGGAAAAGAACCTATTGGATTTGAAGGATTATCAGAGTTATCTGATGAAATCTACGGAAAAGATATAACTGCTGAAAAAATACTATATCCATAATAATGATAAATTATGTTTATTCTCCAAAATCTATGAGCTCTTTTAATTCATTAAATTCTTTATCTTGAATTTCTTCAGCTTCATTTTTGTTATACGTTTCATTTTCTTCCCATTTTAATATTTTAAGTTTATTGTCAACAATTATACCTAATGGAGTTATATAATAGTTCTTTGCTGGGGAAAACCGTTTAAAAATATTCTTTTTTTTTAGTTCATTTAATATGTTAATACTTTTATCTTGAGCAGATTTCTGTATGTATTGTAAGATCTTTTTATAACCTCTATCATTGTTATCCTCGGTTCTTTCGTTAAAAATAATTTCTTTATCACTTCTAATGAAAATGAGTAATGAATAATATGGATCATTTTGCATCTCTATTTGGAGCTTACCAATGTCGTTATTTGATAATTCTTTCTCTTGTTCTATATTATCAAGTTTTAAAACAGCGTCTTTTGCAAAATCAAGACATATTTTTAATTTTTCATCATAATCTTCGGAACCAAAATCGGGGGTTATTTTCTCCGTCATTTCTGTTAATTCAATTTTCTTTTTTTTTTTTCTCCTAATTTCTTCCTTAAGTAAATCTATTTTTTCTTGATATTTACTATATAGAAAATTTTCATATTTGTCAATATTAAAAATATAACTCTTTACAGGTTCCATATCTTTAATTAAGCCTGTATTTAAAAGAGGACGTATTTCAGCATAATTTCTATTTATAATGCTTAAAAAAACGGGTATCTCCTTATTCGATCTCTTAAAATAACTAATTAATTCTATATTTTTAATATTTTTGCTTATAATTTCATCGGCAGTTTCTTCGAGTGACTTTATCATTATTTTTTACAACTGGATCATATTAATATAAATTTTTAAGATTATTTTTTATTGATCAATATGAGATAGAAATATATTTCATTAAGAAAAAAAATATAAGAGAGGTATCTAATGGTAAATATAGAAGGTTTAAAAAAAAAGTATAGATGTGAATTAATATGTCAATTGATAAATTATTAAATGCTAATATGGAATTTAGACAAGAAATTGAAAAATTGAAAGAACAACTTAATCAAACTAAAGAATTACTAAATTCTAAGAATGAAGAACTTGAAAGAACAAAAAATGAATTAAATGAAAAAAAAATCTTAACTAAAGAAGAATTTGATGAAGTTGAAAATATTAAAAAAGAAAATACAGAATTAAAATCTCTCATTATTACTACTGATAATAAGATAAAAGAATTAAATAGTATAATTAATACTAAAGAAGAAGAATTGGATAAAATAAAAGAAGAATATGCAATATTATCCACTCAAATCAAATCTGAGGAAGATACTAATGCTAAAATAACAGAATTAGAAGCAAAAATAAAAGAATTTGAATCAACTAATGTTGAGAAAGAAAAAATTATTACTTCTAAAAATCAAATGATACAGGACAAAGAAAAAATAATTGAGGAACAGAATAAAGAAATTGAATCAATGAGAAACCAATTAGAAAATCTGCAACATAGAAAATCAGCAGCAAAAAAAGTTAATATTCATAGAGGAAGAGTTCGAGCATGTATTAAATGTAGTGAATATGTATTTCTTCATCTTAATGATCCTGAAAATCAAAAAGTTATTAAACAGTTTGAATTAAACCATAAAGGTCATACAATAATTACTGTAGATCTTTCTGAAGTAAAAGATAGATATAGAAATATTGAATTAATTGAAGATTCTGAATAATAGAATAATTATAAACTATAAAAAAAAGAAATTAATAAGAAAGAATTAATTATGTTCCTTCTTCAAATCCATGGATATAGTTATATTGTTCATCTGTTAGAGTATCAATTTTAACTCCCATTGATTGAAGTTTCAGGAAGCCTACTTGATCATCAATTTTCACAGGAACATTTATCATCCCTGGTTTAAATGATTCTTTGTTTTTAATGATGTATTCCGACATTAGGGATTGAAGACCAAAAGACATATCCATTACCTCAGCGGGATGACCTTCAGATAAGACTAGGTTGGCTAAGCGTCCTTTCGCAAGTAGATATATCTTCTTTCCATTAGGCATTAATAATTCTTCTACATCAGATCGAATAGGCGTTATCTCTTTAGCATACTTGTATAGTTCTTTGGTTGGAATTTCTATGTCGAAATGTCCTAAATTACCTAAGATTACTCCATCCTTTAGTTTATCAAACATTTCTTTTGTAGGAGCAATTACGTGCTTACAACCAGTTGCTGTAAGAATAATATCAGCTATAGGTAAAGCATCTGCTATAGGCATTACTTGATAACCCGCAAATTTTGCTTGGAGGGCTTTAATCGGATCTACTTCCGTAACGATTACATTTGCCCCTAGACCACGAGCTCTCAATGCCATACCGCTACTGCAGTGACCGAATCCTGCCACGATTACATTTTTTCCCGCGAATAGAACATGCATTCCATAAATAGCAGCAACAACTCCTTGTCCAGTTCCTAATTCATTATCAAATTGATTTTTACATCTTGCATCATTCACAGGAAAAAGAGGTACTTTTAATTTACCTTGTTTTTCCATAGCTTGAAACCTTTTTACTCCTGTTGTGGTTTCTTCTTGACAGGCAATAATTGTTCCATTTTCTGTTAACTCTGGAAATTCTTTATGAGCTGTAACAATCATATCTGCTCCATCATCTATAAGGATATTTGGACTTTCTTTTAAACATTCTCTAATACACCAATAAAATTCTTCATCTGTATTCCCATGCCATGCAAAAACATTAATCCCTCTTTTTACCAAAGCAGCCGCTACATCATCTTGAGTAGATAAAGGATTACTACCACATAAATAAACTTCAGCTCCTCCTGCTTGTAATGTTAAAGCCAGATTTGCTGTTTCCTTAGTAATATGAAGACATCCAGCTATTTTTATACCTTTCAAAGGTTTTTCTTCTTCAAAACGCTTTCGAATGATTCCTGCTGTAACAGGCATTTTGTTTTCAGCAATATAAAGTGCTTCATCACCTTTGGAGGCTAAACTTTCATCTGCGATTTTAAAATTTACCATAATTGATTTTATCTAATATTTATTAAATGATTATTATAGATAATTTTAATTAGAATTTAAACATAATTTTAATTAAATTCATATAATATCAATAAAAAATCATACAATTAACCATTATAAAATCATATATAAAAAATTATGCAAGAAAATTACTTAATAAAAGATTTAGCTCTAATTAAAAACTTTAATTATCAGCATAAACCAAATTATTCAAGGATTTCTGAAAAGTTAAACATTTCAAGACAAACAATTAAACAAAATATAACCAAACTCAGAGAGGAAAAAATAATTAATTCTTTTAAAATAAATATTCATCCAATGATCGAACCAAATTTAAAATATGTTCTATTAGAAATAAAAACAAATCCTAAAGAACCTATAATGATTGAAAAGTTACAGGAGATATCACAATTAAAAATGCTAGATGGTATATTCGGGGAATATTCTCTTATCGCTCTATTTATCTTTAAATCTCTGGATGAATTCAATGAAATTTTAAACCAGATAGATAATATAATGGCAAACTCATATTTTAAAAAATATCAAATCACAGAGACAATTAAGATCTTTAAAACTAATGGTATAAGGCTTTCTAAAAATCCTTTAATTGAATATAAGGTTGATAAGATAGATAAATTCATTTTAGAAATATTAGAAAATAATCAAAATAAGAAATTAATCTCTACTTATGATATTAATAAAAGGATGCATCAAGATTATGGAATAGATATATCTCAATCCACTATATATAATAGAATAAAAAAAATGGAAGAATCACGTATTATATTAAATTATTCACTTGAATTTAATCCTAAGAAAATTGGATTTATGGGTAAATTTATTACTCGGATTAAACCAAAAAATCCTTCTAAATATAATGAAATCGCATTAAAATTAGAAAAGAAACCTGAAATTACCGATTTATATCGTATAGGTTCTGAATTTGGATTATTTGCCATAATAAGAACAAAAAAAATTGAAGATTATGGTAAAATTATAAGAAGCCTTTATATAACAGAAGAAATTGAGGATACTTTTACAAATTTTGTTTTAGATGAACAAATTTTATTTACTAATTTTAAAATTCCTTAAAAAAAATAAGAAAAAATTATAGTTTTTTCTTTTTTACATAAATAGCTATTCCTATTAAACTGATGATACTGATAAATATCCATGAACTACCAAATGGTATAGTTCCTAAGCCATTCGGTGATACAGTGATCTTAATTATCTCAGAACTCATCTGATTAAATTTATCAAATACTTCAAATATAAAATCATAGATTCCTCTAGATAGACCGTCTATATTTAGTGAATTTACATTTCCAGATTTCCAAAATCCATTATCTATTTCATTATTATTTCGTAATATTTTATAATTCATTGGAAATAGATCAATTGCTAGCCAATTTATATAATTACCTGTTTCACCTTCTTTATAAGAGAAATCTTCTGGGAGGATTATCTCAGGTCCTTCGTTATCGATTATTTTAGTATACATAACTTCTGGATCATAACCCCATGGTCCAGAGGACCATTCCGACCAAACAACATTGACAATATTTAAATTATCAATGGCAATAGCAGCTAAAACACTGTGATTATCACTCCAATAATATCCTTCATATCCATCTGAAATAATAGACATGTTTGACCATCCGTTTCCTTCTTGATAATATGAATATCCTATAACATAAGGACCATACATGTCAACTGAGTCTTCCCAAATTACATGAATAATATCAAATTCATCAATTTCAATCTCAGCAGAACGAGATACAGAATTTTTTATATAAGTTCCATTATATCCATCAGATATAACTGTTATGTTTGACCATGATATTCCATCTGATGATGAAATACACATTATTTCCTCATCAGTACCCCATACTCCATCTGTATTATCTGCCCATATTACTGATATTTTATTTGAATTATCTATCGCTATTTTTGGACTGGAACTCTCACCATTATTCCAATTTGTTTCATCATCAGAAATGATAGTTACATTAGACCATTCTATTCCATTAAAAGATGTGTGCATAATTTCTGCTAAATTTTTTCCTCCTCCCCAAGGACCTTCAGTTTCATCTTCCCAAACTACATGAATATTACCTATATTATCTATTGATATATCTGGTGTGAGACTATTATTTATATTCCAATATTTTCCATTATATCCATCTGAAATTACTGTTGCATTAGACCATCCTGATCCCTCATTTATAGCATACATAATTTCATAATCCGAATTTCCACCTCCCCATGGACCGTCTGTAGAATCTGTCCATACAGCATGAATATTATCGTCATCATCTACTATAAGACTCACAGCACCACTCCCTCCTGTATTCCAATAGTCACCATTATATCCATCAGAAATAGAAGTAACATTTGACCATCCAGTTCCGTCATTTGAAACATATAATACTTCTGTGTCAGATCCACCTCCCCATGGTCCCCATGTAAAAGTCTCCCAGGCAACATGTATTTTACCCTTTGAATCAACGACAATTTTAGCACTGTAATCACTCCCTATATTCCAATATTTTCCATTATATCCATCCGAAATTACTGTTGCATTTGACCATGTAATTCCTCCATCAGAAGATTTTGCATACATGATTTCCCTATCTGAACCCCATACTCCATCTGTATTATCTGCCCAAACAACATGAATAGTTCCATCATTATCAATTGCAATATCAGGAGCGCCATTACCTTCAGAATTCCAGTATTCGCCTCCAAATCCATCTGAAACAATTGTACAATTCAAAAATCCTACTCCATTTTTTTTTAACAGTTGATTTTCTTTTCCAAAATCTATACTATTTTGAGAATTAGTTCCAATGAATCCGATAAATAAAATATTTAGACATATCAATAAGGATAGAATAAATATCAAATTACATTTGTATTTCATTTTGTTTTCATTATTATTATTTTATTTATAATAATTAAAAAATCAGTACAAATAAAAGCAATCCGGTATAAAATTCGCCACTTCGTTTTATATAAATTCTTAAGGCGAAATTTATACCCCAATTTTTATTAATATATATTTTTTTTTTCTAATAAACATTAATCAATTTAAGATTATGAAAAAAATTGTCCTTAGCAAAAAATTCTATTTATTAATTATTTTCATTTCATTTTTTTATATTGGATTTTATAACTTAGATATAAAAAATAATTCAATATCAAAAAGCTCAATTATAATAGATCAAGATACGGAATATTATTATCCTCTTTATTATGAATCAAATATATTTAATTTTAATATTACTTCAAATCAAAATATGAATTTCTCTTTTAATTATGATGCATTAGAAGGATTATCAACTGGATCAAAACAATTAAGATTAATTATAAATTGTACAAATTTCTTAAAATTAAATTTTACAGCGTTATTTAATTTATCAAGTTTCCAAAATGAATATCCTGATGAAAAAAATTATGAGAATCTTAAATTAGATAATGATTACAATACTGTATACAAAATTAGTTCAAATAAGTCAATCTCAAATATTAAAATTCAATTTATTAAAATTCCTATTTTTGGATTTAATAAAGATTCCCAATATTCAATTGCTTTCTATAATAATAAGACCAGTCTCACCCTATTAAATACTAAAGAAATTGAAACTGAGGGTTATAATGTAATAGAAGCTACAATTGAAAATCTTCAAGCTGATAAAAATTATTTTATAACTATCTATAAAACCACAAGAATTCCTAGTTTTAATTTAGCTTTAGTAATTACATTGTCAATATTAATTCCTATTTCAATAATTTCGATTATTTCAATAATTAGTGTTATTTCTAAAAAAGATTATATAAGAAAATTAAAAAGTCGAGATCAATTCTTTCCAAAAGGTGTACACAGACTTTCTCTAGATGAAGTATTGGAAAATGAAAATCGAAATAAAATTATTGATTTAATATTAGAAACACCTGGAATGCATTTTAATGAATTACTTAGGAAAACGAATTTAAATCCAGGAAATTTAGTATGGCATCTTGAAATTCTGAATGTCTATAAAGTAATAAAGAAACAAACAATGGAAAATTATGTTGTTTATTTACCATATATTGAGAAAAATCCAAT
>CAZBEU010000702.1:0-1768 GCA_964491005.1 uncultured archaeon
ATTTGAAGGAGATTCATATACTAATTTTAGAGAATTTAAAAAAAATGAATATAAAGATTGTATTTTATGGGGTAATGCAATAGATTTAGCTCTTAATGTTAAAAATAAATGGCAAATACAATTTTCTTTGAATTTCCCTCATTATTCTCATCTTAATAATATTCCAAAAATAATTACATGGTTATTAAGTAAAGATGCTCGTTTTAAATTTATGGAAAATATGAATAATATGTTTCTAAAAAACATCTCAATATCTACAAATGAAAATGTACTTAATTTTAATGATTTAATAATTCTAACGAGATCTAGCCCAGCTAAATCTTTAGGATTAAGTAAATTCAAAGGAAATTTATCAATTGGTTCTGAAGCAGATATAAATATTTTAAATATTAATATTGATAAAATAGATACAAATAAAGATTATAAATTGATAGAAAAAGCTTTTGAAAATATTGAATATGTTATAAAAAATGGACATATTGTGAAAAAAGAAGATAAAATATTTATTGATCTTCAAGGTAAAATATTTTGGTCTGAAGGGAAGCATTTTACTGAAGAAGAAAAATCAATAAATATCAATAAAAAGAGAGAATTCTATCAAAAATATTATTCATATTTTTACAATATGCTTGATAATGATGTTGATCAAAAATATTTGAAAAAAATAGAATAATGAGTATTTAGATGATACTAATAATTAATAAATGAAAAATTTAGTTTGAATTTAATTCAAGACAATTATCACGAGTTTTTATAGCTCTCAACCGAGCCTTTCTAATTTTATCAGAATCTGGATTTAATTCAAGAGCTTTTTCATAAGAATATATTGCTTCTTCAAAATTTTCAATATATTCAAAAGCTAAACCCCTTTTAAAAATAAGATCAATATTATTAGGTGACAGTTCTAGTTTTATTTCTATTTCTTTTATATTCTTCTTATAATATTCATATAATAATATTGCTAAACCTTTACTATATCCTATTTCATAATCATCAGGTTCTAAATCTACTGCTTTTGTGAAACATTCTAACGATTCTTTATGCCTTTTTAAAACACTTAATACTTTACCTTTCATGTACCAAGCTTCAATAGAATTTGAATCTATTTCAATTACTTTATCAAAACATATTAAAGCTTCTGGATAATTTTCTATTCTATATTCAATATAACCCATATTAAGTAATTCTTCTGCAATCTCATTTCTTTTTTTTTTTTCAAATTTCTCCTTATTCATCTCTGTCATTAAAAAATTAATAATAATTTTCTTATATATAATTTTTTTAAAATAAAATTTAATATAGTATTTTTTCCAAGTTTTCAATTAAAATAAGCTAGATATAAACTAGTAATAAGTACTCAAATGATAATTAATCATAGTTAATTCTCTTTAATTTTTTCCCAATCTCTCAATGCTATTATTAAATTTAATATTTTATTTTGAAAATTAATCGGTGTTGAAAATTCAAAAAAATAATAGAAAATATTAATTTTTGATAGAAATTTAAATCTACCATATTGAGGAAACCAATTTTTTTTTGAAATTTCTTGATAATTTCTCGATTTGATTTTTTTTGATTTTAAGCAAACTCTGTTGGTTCTTAGGTACAAAAAAATATCATAATAATTATCATAAATAATCGAGTATTTAAATCTAAAATTGATTTTCAAATATTTTTTATCCTTTAGAGGTATTTTTAATTTAAACTGATAAAATCCTAATATAACTGGTAAAAACACACATAATATCAAAAAAATAATAAAAAATAA
>CAZBEU010000703.1:0-3801 GCA_964491005.1 uncultured archaeon
AACATTATCATATAAATCAAGTATATTGTTGTGCCCTCCAATAGAGTCTATAACCTTAACTTCACCTCCAGGATCTTGAATATCCCATTCCTGTGGAGTAGAATTGGTTTTATCATTTTCAAATCCATATGTTCCAGGATAATACCCCTCATCTGGTTCTGTATAGACTTTATCTTCTGGAATAATTAATTGTATTTCATCCCCTGGTGCTGCTAAGGAGTAGTTCTTTATATTTAATGGAAAAAAAAAATTGATTAATAATATTAGTGTAAGTATTCTAATTTTGGCATTTTTATTTGAATATTTTTTCATTTTTCATCACTGATTTATGATGTTATAACTAAATAAAATTCCTTAAAGATATTTAAGTAATCAGGAACAATTTTTTCACTATACATAAAAATAATAATTTATTACTTATGAAATAATTATTGTCATAAGTAATTCTCAAAACTAATCATTTTTGAATTTCTATAGATGGTATTTTTGAATTTTCTAATAAATTTCGTAATATTTCTCTGATATTTTTTGCATGAATCAAAAAATGTTCTATGGGTTACCTATTTATTTACTTAAAAATTTCTAAACCCACTCTGATGTAATTAAGATAATAATAAAAATATTCATTAAAAAAAAAAATAAGATTTAGTTTTATTCTATGCTGAGGGATCATAGTCTTCAGGTACAACGCGAATTTGATGAATTCCCCATGGATGAGAATAATTTTCTGGTTGTAAAACACGGAATCGATATTCTTGATAATTTGGTGAGAAATCTCCGATGATTTGATTTATATAAACTGTTTCTTCAGTGTAAGTATGTGTAATGGAGAAATCTAAAAGCCCAAAAAGACTAATACCAAAAATAGTGTGTTCCCAAGATCTAAATAATATATTCCTAAATTCTTGTTCTAATTCCTTTTTTCCTGTTACCATATCAATCGGTATATTAGTTGTACAAATACCTTCATAATAATCAGAAAATTTACAAATAAATGGTTCTCCATTTTCTTTTTTAGGTTTTTCCTCCCAGTCTAGATTATCAGGACCATAATGATCTGGAAAACTACCTATATCTCTATAAATATTTTCGAATGAAGAAACAAAAGCTATTTTAAGCTCAGCATTGCCATTTCTAAAGTTAGAAAGGACAGTACGAACAACTAAATCAGTACCAGGATATTTAATCTTTGTTTTTATACCATTTCCGGTAATTTTATAGTACACTATTTGTGTCTTATCTTTAATATCAACAGTATCATCATATTCAGCAGAAAATATCGTTAAAAATGGTATTTTATTTTCTGGATCATCCTCATCATATTCCCATTCTTTTAATGTCACTGATATTGGAACTCCCATTCCAATATATTCATTTGTAGGAAATATTGGAATATTAAAATTTGCATCTATTCTCCCTGATGATGTTTTACGACTATAAAAAATCAATTGCGTTTTTATACCCTCAATTTCAGAGGGTTCAATCCATGTTATAGGGATTGGCCAATTAACATTTTCTTCAGGCATTTCATCAAAGTCCATAAATCCATAATAGAGATTATCCATATAGACATCTAGAATATCTTCATTCCTGATTTCGATATCTGTTATTTTATTCCAATTTAGTACTGTAATACTGAATATCCCCTGAAAAACATTATCAATATATGCTTGACAACATATATTAGGTTGAGATGAATCTATATTTTGTAGAAAAGAGAATATAAGTTCAATATTATACATTCTATCTGGATCTAATGTGGATATATATTCTTTTGAATGACCATATACTTCATCTCCATCTTCAATTCCAAAATTACCTAATGGATCTAAGAAAACTCGTAATTTGTCCATGTTTTGTTCATTATCATTAAAGTTTATACTAAATTTCTTGAAATAAGTAAAATAACTGCTCTTAAAAGAAATATCATAATCTAGATACAAAATCTTTTCTTTGTATATATCTTGAACTTTAAAAGTCCTTTTTAAATTAGGATTTTCATCATAGTTATTATTTAGGATTTTTAATAATTTTCCATCAGTGTTATCATAATTCTCTAAGATTACCTGATTAGAATTTACTATGTCTGTATTTCTAGAGATCCATCCAAGAGGATTTCCACCTGTTACATCATGATTAAAAGTAAAAGTACCATTGCAATCAACAAAATTCAGGTTCGATATTTTTAGGCAGTCAAGTATAAATTTATCATTATCATCAATACCATCACTTACTCCATTGTCACCCTCCTTCTTGTCAATGAGTTCAATAGATATAATGTGAGTACCCTCTTCCCCTAATTCAGGAATAGTTGTTGTATATTCAAAATTATTTCCCTCAGGATCATGAGTGAATGTATATCCAGTAGTGTGAATAATAATTCCATCCATCTTTATATTGGCTTCGGTACTAAATCCAAAAAGGAAATCTGATGATGTTTGATGGATTTTAAATGAAATTTCTGGCATTATATTTGAAAGTGAGTCTAATGTTCCAATAATGAATTCAATTTCAGAATTATCATAGACCGGGAATTTTCTATTATAAGAACCAAATAATTGTGCTCCATTTAGATTATAATCTGAAGATAGTCCATTGACTTCAACAACATTTGAGATACCTTCTCCCGCAAGGGCGCTAGTAGAGCTTGATCCTCCCGGATAATATATATAAGTAGCATACACTCTTGCTTTGAACATATAATCTCCGGGAGCTTCAGGATTAAAGATATATGTTCCTCCTAATCCAGATTTGATTGCAATCCTGTTCCATGATACACCATTATTTGTACTTTTATAGATATATGACTTATAATTTGAAAAACTTACCCCTCCTGTACTTGGTATAGGACTTGCTCCCCATGAAATTGTAATTTCATCATCTAAAAATATAGATGTTGGATTGGCAGAAATAGATAGTGTTGGTGCTGCCGAAGAAGAATTGCTAAATCCAAAAATAAAAATCGTATTTATTAATAAAATTGCTATTATCAGTTTAGCAGTTTTATTATTTTCATTTTGTTTTCGCATTTTTTTTATTCAATTTAATTTATGATTTTATAACAATAAAAATTAATAAGAAGTATATAAGGGATCAGGGACAATTTTTTTACTAGTTAAAAAGATATATAAACAATCCGAGAGAAGAATAAATAATTATAGTATCTGAATTCTAGTGAAAAAACTGTTCCTAATTCTTTATATATAAATTTTAAATATTATTTATTACAATCATAGAAAAAAAATGATAAAAATAGAAAATGAATCTAAAAAAGCTTAAATTCGTTAAATTATTTTTATTGATCTCCATATTTTCCCTAATTTTCTGTTTTAGCGATTCATTTTCTCAAAAAGACGATGATAATCTTAATACATCAGTATTAATATATCCAGATAATGAATATTCAAATACTTCAATTTATAATTCATATACATTCACATTAAATATTTCCTCTAATTTATTGATTGATCTTAATTATGAATATGATTCATTATCATATTTATCACTTGGTTCTAAACAATTTAAAATGGATATTAATAATTTTACTAATATAAATCCAATAAAATTAGATATTTCTGTTTTTTTCAATAGATCAAATTATAATGATAATTTTCCTAATATCATAAAATACAATAATTATCGATTATTCTATGAATATGACACTCTAACTATAAATGTGAACAAATTTGGACACGGGGTCCTCACTTGTTCTAACCCGTCGTTAGAGGAAACGGGCGATTAAGATGAATCATGATGTAGTACATCCGCATGAATATACTTGTTGCTGAACTAATAGGGCGT
>CAZBEU010000704.1:0-3791 GCA_964491005.1 uncultured archaeon
GGAAGTTGTATTTAGTATATTTTTTATGTATGATTGTTTTCCAAATGAATTAAGGGATATGTATGATGCTTGGTTTAAAGGGGATAGTGTATAAGTTTTATTCTTTAAAAAATAGACATAATAATTCTATTGATATAGGAATATTAGAAGGGGTAATACGTACTGAACATGATAAAAGTAATGTTCAATTAATGAGAAATAAATGCAAAATCATTGTTTGCATGGGAGCTTGCGCGTGTTATGGAAGCGTTAAAGGTTTAGCTAATCTTTTCAATATAGATGAACTTATTAATAGGAAATTTTTAGAAGTAGAATCTATAACAGATAAAAATATAAAGATAGCTCATAAATCTCTACCAAAATTTGAATCTTATATAAGAAATATTAAAGAATTTATCAAAGTAGAAGTTTTTATTCCAGGATGTCCACCAAAAACTGAAAATATTATTTCTGCGTTAACATATTTAATTCAATATTCTGAAATGAAATCAAAAACGTTAATCAGTAATAATAATGTATGTGACAACTGTGATTTATTTAACGATGGGTGTTTTTTAGAAAATAAGAAATTATGTTTTGGAGCAATCACTGCTGGTGGTTGTGATTTAATGTGCCCAAATAAGGGAGAAATATGTTATGGTTGTTTTGGTCCAACAGAGAAATTGAGCAAAAAAATAGAATTATTAGAAGAAAATTTATTTAATTTTCAAACTTTAAACGACTTATTTTTTTCCAATCTTCAAAAATTTTTGAGTTTATATACCACTAATACGAATAATAACTCTTTTTATTTTAGAGAAGATAATCTTCAAAAATTAGCATATGAACCAGAATCTTTTCAAAAATTAAAAATAAAAACAAAAAACGGATCTAAAGAAATCTACAATATTGAAATGACGAAAAATCAAAGAATAAATAATATTATTGGGACTTGTTTATATCTTTTAAAACATAGTTCTAATTTTAAATTTAGTTCAAAAACTGTATGTAGTCATTGTGACAGAAATTTATCAAATAAAATTCCCGGAAAATTAAAAAGAGATTATGAGGGGCTCCCAAATGAAAAAGAGTGCTTTATAGAGCAAGGCTATATTTGTTTAGGAATGGTGACAGCAGCAGGATGTGGTGGAATATGTCCAAATAACGCTAATGCACCTTGTCATGGTTGTTATGGTCCACCGGTGGGAATAAAAGATCAAGGTGCTCAATTTATCAATACATTTGGTTCAATAGCATCTAAAAGAGATATTAAAGACATTATGGAGATTATTAAAGATCCAGCAGGAATATTTAATAGATTTACACTTGCAGATAGTATATTGAAACATAAATATAATGATAGAATTGAAGAAGATTAGACTTTTTTTTTGTTTCTTTCTTAATCAATTTCCTATAAATAAGAAAAAATATAAAATATCTAAAATAAATAAAATTAGTCTTTAAAAAACAATACCTAAAGATTAAAAATGGCAAATGTAAAAGAATATAAAATGTTTCAAGGTTGTACAATAGGAAATAGAATTCCATTTATAGAAGCTTCAGCAAGAAAAGTATTTGATACTCTTAAAATTAAAACATCTGACGCTCCTTTCGCATGTTGCCCAGATCCTGTTGGTTTTAATTCAGTAGATCATACAAGTTGGTTAGCAATGGGTGCAAGGAATTTAACAATTGCAGAAGAAGAAAATAAAGATATAGTCTCCTTGTGTAATGGATGTTTTCAGACATTAAAAACAATAAATCACGAATTAAAAAAATATGAAGATAAGAAAAAAGAAATAAATGATTATCTTAAATCAATTAATAAAGAGTTTAAAGGTACAATTAACGTAAAACATTTTGTTGAATTACTTCATGATATTGAACCAGATAAAATAATAGACAATATCAAGATAAATTTTTCAGGAATAAAAGTAGCATGTCATACAGGTTGCCATTACAATAGACCTTCAGAGATAATGCAAACAGATGATCCTATGAAACCTAGGAAATTAAGAGATATTGTGAGATTGACTGGTGCAATAACTATTGATTATGATGAAGAAATGTTATGTTGTGGATCTGCAGTAGGTAATATTGAAGAAGGTCCATCGATGCAAATTTTAAAAAATAAATTCGATAGTGCAATTAAAGCTGGGGCTGAAGCATTTATTGTAATTTGTCCTGCATGTTTTCAACAGATGGATGCAAATCAGAGAAATCTTTCTAAAATATATGGAGACAATTATGAACTACCAATATTATATCTAACTGAACTTTTAGCATTAGCTTTTGGAAGTAATCCCGAAGATATTGGCCTTAAATTCCATAGAACGAAAGTTAACAGTATATTAGATAAAATTAAATAATATTTAGGAATTTAAATCAATTTTCCATATAAATTAAATCCTTTTACATTATATACTTTAACGTTAACAAATTGATTATATTCTCCAAAATAATTATCAATAAATATATTTTTATAAGCAAAATTCCTTCCAAATGCTTGATTTTTATTTAATCCTTGATGAAGTAATAACACCTTTCCCTCCCAACCCAACCATTTCTGATTTAGTGTTTTAAGAGAATCTCTAAAGATTTTTGATAATCTAATAGATCTTTGTTTTATAACTCGACCCTCAAATTGAACCATATTTTTTGCGTTTGTATTTGGACGTGGAGTATATTTTGAAATATTTATTATTTCTGGTTTTATCCACTTAATAATATTGATTGTTCTATAAAAATCATATTCAGATTCTTCTGGAAATCCACAAATTATATCAGTAGAAATTGTTAGGAATTTAAAATCCGTTCTTAATAATGCTATTTTCTTAATTATATCCGAGATTTTATATTTTCTCTGCATTTTCTTTAAGATATTATCACTACCAGATTGGATTGGTATATGTAAAAAATGATATACTTTGTTATATTTGAAAATCTCTCTTAATTGTTCAAAATTGTCTATTAAAAAACGGGGATTTAACATTCCGATTCTTAAAAAAAAATCTTTATTGATATTATTGATATCTTTAATTAGATCTAATAAATTTGTATTATTAAATTGATAAAGGCTACAATCTTGAGATGTAAGATAAATTTGTTTTATATTTTGGTCTAATTGAGTTTGGATATTGTTAATAATATTTTTTGGATCATTACACATTAGCTTCCCTCTTGCGTTTTTTACACAACAATAGGTACATGACCCTAAGCATCCTTCTGATATGGGTACAATACCAGTTATCGAATTATCAGAATTGAATAATTGATATTCTGATTTATCTACTTTTGTTTTTGACTTAATAATAATATTTTGAGTTCCTATATCAATCTCTTGAATTATATCTACAATTTTAACAATACTGTTCATATCAACTATTGCAGAATAATTTGGGATAATATTCTCTATAATATTAATATACTCTTCAGAAATATGCGGTAGACAACCAGTGATAATAACTTTTTTTTCAGGATGAGAATTTAAATATTTAGATATGTAGTGCAATCTTGCTTTTATTTTATTTTCTGTTTGTTCTTTTACTCCACATGTATTAATTATAATATATTTGGCATTTTTAAAATCAGATTTAATATATCCTGAATTCTGCAATAAATTTATCATTAAATAGGAATCTGCTTGATTAGAAGCACATCCATATGTTTCAATAAAAAAATAAAGATTGGGGGGATTTTCTTCCAAATTTAGTTCAAATAAATAGAATTATATATGGTATATGATGTATAATTAAACTAGGGATAAAAAATTTTTTTTATTAAGCAATATCTTTTTATTTAGAATTAAATCT
>CAZBEU010000705.1:0-2271 GCA_964491005.1 uncultured archaeon
TCTTATTTTTCATCAATACTACTTTGGAATACTATGTTTCCTAAAATTCAGCGACCAAATTTAAACAATATTCAATTTAAACCACAAGAATACAGAAATTATGTGGAAAATGTAATTACTTTTACTAATGATCTAAAGAAATATGCATTTGCTTTCGAATTTTTTGACAGATTATCAAAACCTGATGATGCTATGAGAGTAGCATCTAAGGGATTAGAAATTGCTATTGAAAAGAATGATTTAAATTCAAAAATAACTTTTCTCATCAAAAAAGGCCGAATTTTTAGATTAAAATCAAATTATGAGGACGCATTAAAAAACTTTAATGAAGGATTGCATATTTGTGAAAGTATTGGTGATACAAAACAAAAAATAGAATGTTTAAATAATATTGGTGCTGTATTTGGTAATCAAAGTAAATATAATGATGCTGTTAATTCTTTTGAAAAAGCAAAAGAGCTATTGACAGAATCTAATAATAAGCAAGTATTAGTAAAAACATTAACTAATTTAGGATCTATAAAATTAAACCAAGGCGAATATCCAAGTGCTCTTATAGATTTTCAAAAAGCTTTAGAAATTAATGATAAGATTGGAAATTTAGCAATAAAAGCAATAATTCTTACTAATAAAGCAGGCGCATATAGAGAACAAGGTAAGTACGAAGAAGCAATGAAAAATTTTAAAGAGGCTTTAGAAATTGATAATTTATTGGGAGATTTAAGCGATAAATCTATAAATTTAAATAATATAGGGGTTATGTATATGCTTCAAGGAAAATATGAGGATGCTATGAATTATTACAAAAAAGCTATTGAAATCAATAATCAAATGGGAGATCTAAAAAGGAAAATGAATACCCTAATTAGTATAGGAGTCCTTCATTCTAGAAAAGGAGCGTATAAAGAAACTGAGAATATATATCAAGAAGTTTTAGAAATTAGCGATCAAATAGGAGAATTAACTATGAAAGCTCGTGTATTTAATAATTTTGGAAATTTAAATAATTTGCAAGGAAATTATCCTAAAGCTTTAGAATACTTTCAAAAATCTTTAGAAATAAGCGAAAATATTAATGATTTAAAAAATAAATCCACAACCTTGCTCAACATAGGCAATTCTCATTATTTAACTGGTAATTATCAAGAAGCAATCAATTATTATCAGAAATCTATGGAAATTAATGAAGAACTTGGTGATGTTCCCGGAAAATCAGAAAATTTGACTAATATAGCTAATGCATATTTAAATTTTGGTGATCATCAAAAAGCTTTACAAAATTATCAACAAGCTCTTGAGATCAATGAAAAATTAGATAATCTCACATTAATTGCAGAAAATCATGTGGGTATTGCTAATGTTTATTCTTTAATAGGTAATTATCCTGAAGCATTGAATCAATATAATTTGGCCTTAAAATTGCATGATCAAGTGGGCAATATGGCCGCTAAAGCGCTTTGCTTAACGAATATGGGAGATGTATATATGAAATCTCAAAATCTACAAGAAGCTATTAATTGTCAACAAAATGCTCTTGAAATTAATGAAAAGATCGGAAATTTAGCAGGCAAATCAAGAAATTTACTATGCATTGGCAGTCTATATTTTTATCAACAAAACCATATAAAAGCATTAGAATTTTACGAAAAAGCAATTAAAATTGATAAAGGACTAAATAATTTAACAGGTATAGCAGATAGCTCAGCTGGTATAGGCAATATTTTAATGGCACAAGGAAAACAAGAAGAAGCATTACAACATTTTCATACAGCAATGGATACTTATGAAAAGATGGGAAATCTAATAGGAAAAGCGATGGTATTAGCTAATATAGGAGGATCACAGTTTAATAAAATTCAATCAAGGCAAATAGAACCTACAAAAGCATTGTTGCAAGAAATCTTAAAAAATTACGAAGAAGCTTATGATATCTTTAAAAAACTTAATATGGCAACTACACCACAAGGAATACGGATTGGACAAATGCTAATGTTCATAAAATCTCAAATCCAAATGTTATCTTAGGATATCTCTTCAAATTAATATCCTTTTTTTGGTGCTTATTTTATCAAAATGATTGGTGTCTATTCTCAAAAATAAATTATTAAAGAATACAAATAACTATATCAATATATGGAGATTAATAATTAGTTCTAATGTAGTATTTATATGTAATAAAGACTATTTAAAAATAATTTTTAAATCAGTATTCTTTCTCTCTCTCTTTTATTAAATGAATTTTCATATACATTATGATAATAAAATTACCTA
>CAZBEU010000706.1:0-12082 GCA_964491005.1 uncultured archaeon
TCTTATATAGTTTTTGCATTGGTAATCCTAATATATTTGAATGTGATCCATTTATAGATTTTATAAATAAACCAGCTTTTTCTCTCAGAGAATACGCTCCAGCTTTACCTTTCCATTCTTGGGTTTTTATATAAAGATCTATTTCATCATTCGAAAGAGAAAGAAATTCTACTTCAGTTTTATCATAATCAGTAATATTTTTTTTTTCCGGTAATTTCAAAATTGAAATTCCTGTAAATATATTGTGTTTTTTTCCGCTTAATTTACCTAAAATTCTTATAGCATCATCTTTATCTAAAGCCTTTCCAATAATCTCTCCTTCTAATTCAACTATTGTATCTGCACCTATAACAATTGCATTATTATAAATACTCTGGATTTTATCAATAACACTCAAAACTTTTACATGTGCAAGTTTTTTAACTAATTTTATCGGATCTTTGATTTTCGCTTTAAATATTTCTTCATCGATATCTGAATCTATATATGTTATATTTATATCCATATTTTTGAAGATTTCTCTTCTATCGATTGATTTTGAGGCTAAAATAAGATTTTTCATTGATACTTTTAATATTTACTTTTTTTTGAATAGATAGATTTAAGAATTTTTTATTTAAGAAGATTTATCCTCCAAAATAAATATATAAAAAAGTTAGATCATCTTTATCTTTTAAATTTGTGTGCAAGAAATCCTTATCTCTAAAATTATATCCATTTATTATTATAGAAAGAAAAGAATTGATTTCTCCTTTTTTTTTCTTATCCCAAAAGAGATCATAAAATTCATTTCCATATTTCTTTTTTAAGAAGTTTAATAATTTGGTTAGAGTTAATTCTTTATCAAATTCAATATTTTCAGATAATTTATCAGTTATTTCATTAAAGGGAGGTTCATAATTTAAGGTAAGTGAAACCATTTACAACATCACAGATTTATTTATATTCTAATCAAAAATATAAAGTCGATTCATAAATATAATTTTTATTTTTATATAAGAACTGTAAAAATTAAAAAAAAGGTAAAAAATAGAAGCTAAACTCTATCTTATTTCTCACTACAGTTGATTTGTATTTTTATCTAATTAGAGATAGCTTTAATAACAATAATTTTAAAATCTTTAAAAAGATTTAAATTCATTGGATAATCTTCCTTTAATGTTTCCGAATAACAATATTCAAAATCATAAGTAAGTTTTTTGATAATTTTTCTTAGTGTTGAATCAATAATAGGAGCAATAAAGATTGTTGTAATCATAGTTCCTTCTTCTAAAGCAAACTCTAAATTATCTTGTTTAATAATTTTAGGATTATCTTGTTTTTGTTCCTGAGATTTCTTTTTAATAACAGATATATAAGCAGATATTAGAATTGGATCATGACCTATTCCTTGCTTATTAAAATCTATTGTAAGTAAGGGAATTCCATCTTTTAAAAATGAAATATATGTGATTCTATTATCAACTATCATTATTCCAATACCATCTAATATTTTAATATTTTTTACAGATAATCTAAATCTATACCTAAAAATACCTATAATACCCAATGAATAGATAATAAAATCTACTTTTAAAAGTTGTTAATTATCTATTTGTACTAGGGTTTCAGAAGACATTTTAAAAAAAGTGTTAAAAGATTTTCATTGAAATAGGATGTAATTTTAATTGTAGAATTCACCTAATCAGAATAATTTATTAAAGATATAATAAATAAATTATAAAATTGTAGAGATTGTCTTTATATTATCAATAAAAAAGTGTAAAGTATGGCAAAAGTTTTTTTTATATCTCAAAATAATATTAGAGACGCTTGGTTGACTGCTGTTGCAAAAGTTTTATATGAAGGAGACAATATCAAAACAGAGTATGATAAACCAGAAGATATGCCTTCCAAAGATGCGACTGTTTTAATTGAAGTAAAGAATCCTATGAGCGCACCAATTATGAGAAAGGGAAAAATCCTTCAAATAAAATCAAATTTTGGGAATACATATGAAGTATATGGTAATTTATCAGATACATATCTAATTGGTTCAATTCAAAGTGGTTATATTGAGGAAGTATTAGAGGGAATAAATGATCATTTCTTATGGGAATCAGGATTTAGCTTTCCATATTCATATCATGATAGGATTTTCAATTATCGTCCTTTTTCAATTGAAGACACGATTTATAAAAATTATGATGTTAATATTATTGATTCTGATATTGTTAGAAATCATAAAAAACTAATTAAAGCTGAGAAAATTAAAAAAACCGAAGAATCAACTATATGGAAGATAAAAAATGGTATAGAATTTGATCTTGATAATAAAATTTCTGAACAAATAGGATTAGATAAAATTCCTATCGGTATTATGAATTTTCCCGCTATTGATCAAATAGATTATATTATTAAAAAATTAAAAAAGAGCCCCTATAGTAGACGAGCCCAAGCAATAACATGGAGGCCATTAATTGATCCATTTCATAATGATCCTCCTTGTCTTCAAAGAATATGGATGAGAATAAAAGAGGAAAAATTAATTATGCAAACTACATGGAGGAGCAGAGATCTTTTTAGAGCTTGGGAAGCAAATGTAAATGGAATGGTAAGAATTCAAAAAATGGTTGCAGAAGAATTAAATGTTGAAACAGGATCTTATATAGATTTTAGCAATTCATTACATATTTATGGGAATACAATTTCTGAAATAAAAGATATTCTCCTAAGAATGAAAAATAAAGAGGAATTACCAGAAGAAATTATAGATCTTATAATATAGGAATCTTAAAATTTCTGAGATCAACTAAAGTCTGATTAAGATAATATTATAATATATTATTTTTTAAAAATCAAATATGTTAAAGAAATTTACAAATTTACCTAAATAAATAATAATTTTTATAGTTCTTTTTCTGGAATCATTTTTATAAGATTAATATTAAAAAAAAAATAAGAAAAAAATTTAAATTAATTTTGAATAACATCGATGATCTTACCATCACGCATTCTGAATGTTTTTTCTGCTAAGGCTCCGACAGCAGGATCGTGGGTAACCATTAAAATTGTCTGATTTAATTCTTTGTTTAGGTCATGTAATAACTGAATAATTTCCATACCCATTTTTGTGTCCAATTCACCAGTAGGTTCATCAGCAATTAAAATTGCTGGCTCATTACTTAAAGATCTAGCTATTGCAACGCGTTGTTTTTCTCCACCCGATAATTCTGAGGGTAAAAAGTCTTTTCTTTCACTCAAACCAACTAGTTTTAAGAATCTTTCTACTTTATTCTTGCGCAAATCATCTGGTTTATTAGCAAAAAGCATTGGTAATTCAACATTTTCATAAGTAGATAAAACAGGTACAAGATTATAAAATTGGAATATAAAACCTATTTTTTCAAGTCTTAAATTGGTCCTCTCTAAATCATTCATATAAGCGGTATTTATCCCATCAATATATACAGCTCCAGAAGTCGGATTATCTAAAGCACCAATTAAATTTAATAATGTCGTTTTACCACTCCCAGAAGGCCCCATAACTGAAACAAATTCACCTTTTCTAATGACAATATTTATATCATCTAAGGCTTTTATTTCTATGCGTTGTCCCATATTATATACTTTTGATAGATTAAATGTTTGTATCATAGCATTAGGATCAACATCTAGATGGTCTTCCTCTGTCTTTAACTGAGCTTTTGTTATTGATTTATTTCTTTTCAAAATTAATGACCTCCATATTCTATTTTATATACATCATCTATGTTCTTTCCTGCTTTTTTCTCTGATACAATTTTTCCATCAGTTAGAGTAAGAATTCTATCTGCAGCTTGAGCTATTCTATTATTATGTGTTACCATTAAAATTGAATGTCCACTGTCTTTTAAATGAAGAAAAATCTTCATTATCTGAATTGTTGTTTCTGTATCGAGTTCTCCAGTAGGTTCATCTGCTAGAAGAAGTAATGGATCATTTATTAACGAACGTGCAATAGTTACTCTTTGCTGTTCACCACCAGATAATTGAGTTGGATAGTGTTTTATTCTTTCGCCTAAACCCACTATTTTCAATAGATCTTTAACTTTTTTCTTTCTTGAAATGGGATTCTTCTTAGCTATTAATGCTGGTAATTCCACATTCTCATAAGCAGTTAAAACAGGAAAAAGGTTATAAAATTGAAAAATAAGACCTATATTGTTTAATCTCATATCTTTTTGTTCCCGATTTGACATTTCTGTGATATTATGACCTTCACCGTTATTACTGACATTATAGATAATTTGACCAGAGTCAGGAAAATCTAGAGCACCTAAACAATTGATAAGTGTTGTTTTTCCACTTCCTGAAGGACCCACAATAGCAACTAATTCTCCTTTACTGATTTCCAAATTAATATCCTCAAGAGCTTGAATGATTATTTTCCCTGTAGTATAGGTTTTACATAGATTGTTTACTTTAAGAACAAGATGACTATCAATCTCATAAACTTTTGATTGTTTTTTCTCTGATTTTTTAATCTTAGCTTGTTCCATTTTTAATATCTCTTTACTTTTTTTAATCATTTTTATTCACCTCATTATCTTGTACGTACTGCATCTATAATATTAATATTAGCTGCCCATTTAGCAGGATATCTAGCACTCAGAATTGCGGCAATTATTGTAATTGTTGTTAAAATTGCAATAGTTACCCATGGGATTACATAAGTTACAGCAAGGAAACCCCCTGAAGGTGATGCAAATACCATTAGGGTTCCTTGTAGAATTCCAGCAAAGATTCCAATAATTACACCCAATAATGCTATGATCATTGTTTCTCCAGAAATCGATCTTACAACACCTTTTTTACTCAGACCAATTGATCTTAACATTCCAATTTCCCTTCTTCGAGACATAGTTGTTAAAAGGCAATGAAGCATAAGCCCTATCAAAGCAATAACAATAGCTAAGATTAACATTCCATAAGTAATAAACATAATAAGATCAATGATTGTACTAAAAGTGGATACAGCAAAAGAACGAGTAAATCCATACAATACAAAATATCCCTCATCTTGAAGAAATTGTTGAGCTTCTTCTAAAACAACCTCATCACTACCACCAGATAACCAAAAGAATAGATCTATAACACACATTCTCGATTGTAAAGCGTATAATGTAGTATCAACAATTGACCACATTCCTCCTATACTACTTTCAAGACTAGTTCCTAAAGTTGTTTTAATTGAACTTATATTGATAGGATGGTCACTTTTTACTAATATGGATCTTACTAAATCATTAGTATTATTAGATCCTTTAAAGTCTGGAAAGACATCATTTCTCGCATGTTCATAAGAGAGAAAAATATTATTAGTTGAAGCTGCAAATCCATGTTCGAAGCCATTCATCCAATCATATCTCTCAGTATTATATAATACAGGAGTTTCTATTATTCCAATTACTTTAAATTCTGGCCAAGTAGAAGGTAAAGCCATACTATATACAGATTTCATTAGGGTCAAATTGAGATTGTCAATATCTAAAGAGAAGTTAGAACCTATAGAAGAGTTACCTATTATTCTTAAGATCATACTAGCAGAATACATATCAATATAGGAACCATTCACATTAAAGTAAAATGTATTATTTTTCTCAATAATGTCATTTATATCACCTAATATATCAAAAGTTTGAGTATTATAGTTGAAGGCATATATATCCAAATAATCAATAGTATCATTTACTCTCGATTCTATTCCAAGAGAGATTGCTCTTGTAAGTTTGGTATAGAGTAAAGGATCTGTTGCATTATCCATCATAGTAAAGTCAATAGTACAATCAAGTAATCCATCACTACTAAGTATTGTTTTATTTACATTATCTGACGTAGTTAGATACATCGAATCAATAGGATCATTTGGACAAGATCCATTATTAAAAGTGAAAACTGTATTTGTTATATTCGCTGATAGAAAATGTGGAATTGGATATGTTTCTTGAGGAAATATATATATTGAGTCTCCAATACCAAAAGCAGGATTAATTTTTTGTTGATCAAGTAAGAAAGTTTCATCAATTACAGCAACATTATCATACGTATTACCAAGCAATTCTTCCATAGTATCGCCAGTATAACTTCCATCCTTATACAATAAAGTACTATTTCCAAAATAAGAATCTGAAATTATATTACCTGTAGAGTTTGTATGTATTCCAGATACAGTAGTTGAATAACTTGATAGCGAAGCATTTGAGGGATACGTGGATGTTAGTGATACAGATTCCATTCGAGAGGTATAAGATTCAATTCCATCGATACCTTCCAGAACAGATTGAACTTGTGAAAAATTTACCCAATTGCCCATATAATTATCTATAAGAGGATTACCCGTTTCAGGTATTTGTCTGAAAATAAGATCAGTACCTCCTCCAGGTAAATATTCTGTTGCAATAGCACTATATGTATTCCAAGATACAAACATCGCGTACATGGTATCCAATCCCGTAAAGGACCCTATAAAGCTGCTACTACTTCCGGACAAGAATCCTTGAATTTTATCGATTATTGCAACAACATTCATCTCAACAGTAATCAAGTTTTCGTGAGCATTTGAGAAATCTTGATCACGCATAGCCTGAAGACTTGGAAAAGCTACATCAAGACTATAGGTAACATTCATATTATCTCCAGCATTTACATTATATTTTTTTGCAAACTCTTCAGTTATAACAATGTTGTTTCCATTATCGAGAGCATCAAACATTTCATTTTTAGTCATATCTTTTGGAGATGTAATCTTAATATTTGGAAAATGCTCCTGTACTTTTACTGTATCTATAATATTAATATTTATAGAGATATTATAATCAGAATCAAGTTGGGTATGTCCTACCCATTGATCATCTACATAGACCATAGCGTTTTGATATCTAACACCTAAAACATCCTCAACATTTTCGAGAGCTGTAAGATTAACCTCAACTGATCTTGGAGCATTATATGTAATTAATCTTATATCAGAACCCATTAAATCATCAATAGTAGTATCAACTCCTGCCCTTATTGAATCTAGCATTACACTCATACCAATTAAATAACTGGTTGTGAGAGCGATCATACAAAATGTAAGAACTGTTCTTTTTCGATGTCTTAATATGTTTTTTTTAGTTAATAACTGCGTATGCTTTAGATAGGGTGAAAAAGCTTTGACCAACAATTTTGAAAAAGGTCTGACCATTAATGATGCAAGGATGATTATCCCTAATAATACTAAAGTTGGAGCACTCATAGCAATTGCAGCTTCGTTTCCTATCATAGGTCCTCCTCCTGTATCACCAGGATTAAGAGTATTACTGAGTGATCCAAATAATAACCATATCCCACTAATAACTAAAATTGTTCCTAAAATAGCATATATTAACGGTTTTATGAATTTTCTTTTCTCACGTTTGCTTTTTTCTTCTATTGGATTTAAGCATTCTATGATTGGTCTTCTACTTGCCTTATAACTTGGATATATTGATGAAATTAAACAAGCAAGAAATCCTACAGAGAAAACAATAACTAAAGTCATTGGTAATAATACAATTTCAAAATCCATTGTCATTGCAAAGAGTGATCCTGCAGCTTGAATATTTTGGATCGCACTCATAGTAACTGAAAATATAAGATATGATATAAAATAGGACCCTATTGTACCGATGACAGAACCAGTTAAGCCCATTACCACTCCTTGAGTTAGGAACATCTTAAATGTTTCTCCTTTCGATGCGCCTATTGCTTGAAACATACCAGTTTCATATTCTTGTTCTTTTCTTATAATGTTAAAAATATTCATAATAAGAACAATAGATAAAATTAATGCAATCATACCAAAAACTAAAAACATAGTTCTGATTGTAGTCATGGTCGTATCAACTTCCTCAAGATTACTTGTTTTTAGATCAAATATTTTCCAATCTAATCCATCACCTAAGTCTTCTAAAGTTGTTTTAACTGCTTGGGTAGTTTTTGCTACATTATGGATATCATCAACACCAATAACACCGAGGTTATATTCACCAGTATGATCTTCACTTCCATCAACCAGTTCATGAGTACTCTCTATATTAGTAAAAAGGAGAGGTCCTTGTTGTGACAAGGTAATAGCTTCGTTTGATGTTGAAGGATCATAAAACTGAGCTTCACCAAAATCTCTTATTATTGCGACAATTGTATATTCATCCCATGTTCCTGTATCTTCTTCTAAATATGATGAGTTCGCTTCTCTTGGTAAAATCCAAGTTTTATTACCTGCCATAATATCAGATCCTAATTTTATTTTAAGTGATTCTGTTATTACAATAACTCTATTATTGGTTTCAGTATCATTATAATTAAGCATCTCTTCAATAGTAGTTGCACTATTCAGATCTTCAATAACGTCTAAAATATAGGGCGTACCTCCTAAACCAGGTTCATCGGGATCATTTTGATTTATTCCATAAACATTAGTTGAGGTACTATCATCATTTATATTTCCATTATCTATACCACTAACGGATACCTTAAAACCAGAAATTCTGAAAGTAATTTGATCGATATGATCAATATTGCTTAAAGATGATTCAATAGTAGTTGGATTAAACCATCCATCTTCAGTAGAATTTGAAGCAATTAATATATCTGCTGTACCCATTTGTCTATCAATACTATCTAAAAATAACTGATTGAATGAATCAGCAGCAATCATAACTCCTCCAAATAAAGCAACACCGATTATTAACGAAATGGTTGTTAAAATGTATCTAATTTTTCTCCTTCTGATATTCCTTAAAGAAATTTTTGTAATTACACCCATATAAAAACTCCACCATAGATTTCATTTTTTTTCATTGATTTCATTTTTTTTCATTTTTTCATTTTTTCATTTTTTTTCATTTTTTCATTTTTTTTGCTTACATTCTATTAAGAAAAATTTGGTTTTTACTACTGAAAGACAACTTTAAAACTAATCATTATCCTGTTCAATATTTGAAAGTTTTACATTGATATTTTCAATGGCATTTTTAAGTATAGTTATTACATGAGAATATTGAATTTTTTGATTTTCAAGATATTTAATTTTATCGTCTTTTGCCATATCTTTACTTAAATTATCCAGAGCAAAATTAGTAGGAAGCATATACTGTGTATCATTAAAGGTAAAGATTAAGTTTTCTAATTCATCTTTGTCTAAAACAGATAGAATTAATGAATCTAATGCTTTTTTTATTCTTTTATGCCTTTTTAATAAAATTCTAAGAATAGTTCTTCCTTTCAATGATAATTTGTAGACTTTTCGAATTCTTTCTCCTTCTGATTCTTCCTTATATTTGATAAGACCGTCTTCGGTCATTTTTTTAAGACTTGTATAAATAGAAGAATCTGGAGGAACCCAAATACCAAGAGTGCGATCTTCTATTTCTTTCTTTATTTTATATCCATGAGAAGGACTTTGTTCTAATATAGAAAGTATTAATATATTTATGAATCCTTTAGTTATAGCACCTTCAAATTTATTGGCAATTTCTTCAACCATTTTTCTTATAGAAATGTGTTTATTAGATAAAATATATTTCAAAAATGTTATATCAATTATGATATATCAATTATGATATATTAATTTTTGCAATTAAAATTAACAAAAAAAAAAAAATACTTGAATTTATGCATTTATTTTTAGAAAAATAAAAAAAAAAAAGATTATTCGCCTTTACTTTGTCGGCTTCTATATATAATATAGGCAAAAGATAGGAAGAATAAAATATATATAATCATTCCCAGTAAAGCACCTAATTCATTTGGAGTTAACCATGTTTTAATTTCTTCTCCCCCACCAAATCCTCCTTGTGGTAATGGTCCATATCTTTCAATAGGCATTGCTAAACTTTGACCTATAATTAATCCAAAATAATTGAATAAAAAGAACATTGGTGTTTCATTGTTTTTTAGAACGCCAGAATATGCTAATATAAAAGGTATCATCTCCATAATAATTAATACGAAAAATATACTTGTGATAATTGTAAATGAAGCATTTTTCATAAAACTACTTAGGAATGTTACAAATGAAATTAGAACCATTGTATATAGTAAAGCCCATCCAATAGAATTGAATATTGTAGTACTAACTTCTCCATATTTAATAAAAGCGACTATAGATACTAAAGTATAGAAAAATACAATACAAATTGCATTTAATATATAATTAGAAACTAATCTCCCAATAAGTAATTTTGATTTAGTTATTTTTGGAAATAATAAATTTCCTGTTTGTCTATAAAAATCTTCTGCTATGATAGGGCCAGCAAATGTAGCGCAACTTATTAAAAGAGCCATTGTGAAGAATCCACCAATATAATTACTCATAAGAGTTGCTGAATTTGTAGGAGCGAATTCACCCATTAGATCCCATAAGAATTCATTCATTGCAAAAGACAACATAAATAAACTAAAATATACAAATAGCATTACGTATAACTTTTTCAAATTTTTCTTGAGTTCAAATGTGATTGTATCAGCTATTTGTATTAGATCTCTTCTAATACCTATTTTTTGTCTTTCTAATTCTGTATCTTCATATTCACGTTTTTTTAATATTCGAATTTGTTCCATTTTTTATACCTCCATTGATATTTCTTTTAGTTTCTGATTTTCATCAAATTTCTTACCAAGATATTGAGTTTTTTCACTTGAAGTAAGATCAATAAACAAATTCTCAAGTAACCCTGCTTTTGGTACAGAAAATTCAATTATTTCATATTCATGTCTCAGAAGGGTCTTTAAGATTATTAACTGGTTTTTAGGATTACCATTAAATAGAACTTGAAATATCTTGTTGTCTTTATTGTAATTTAACCAATTTAAGTCATCAGAAACACCAATAAAAGGAATTAAGATTTCTCTAATATGTTCTAACATTCTATCTAATTCATTTTCTTCTGGATTATTAAGTAACTCAAAATTTATAATACTTTTTTGATTTTTAGATTCCAAATTATCGAGTGTATCAAAAGCAACAATTTTACCTCGATTTATAATTGCAATTCTATCTGCTACTTCACTTACTTCATAAAGTAAATGACTACTGAGAAAAATCGTTTTTCCTTTATTTTTTAATTTTAAAATAAAATCACGAATTTCTCTTCTTGCTTGGGGATCTAATCCTGTTGTTGGTTCATCTAAAACAACAATATCAGGATTGTGAATTATAGCTGAGGCAATACCAATTTTTTGTCTCATACCTTTTGAGAAAGTTTTAATTTTCTTATCAATCCAATTCATCATTCCAAAAGTCTCAAGTACATCTTCAATTCGTTGATTGACATTTTTCTTTGGATATCCCTTAAGTTCAGCAAAATATTTTAAAATCATACGAGGGGATACATTTCCATAAAATGCTGGATTTTCAATCAGAAATCCAATATTATTTAATAAATAATCTTTATTATGGTTAGAAAGTTTTTCTAATTTTCCATTTCCGCGAATCCAAATTTCGCCTTTTGTAGGTTTTAAGAGATATGCCATCATCTTCATGGTTGTAGATTTACCAGCTCCATTTGGACCAAGAAATCCGATGATTTCACCTCTTTTTATATCAATATTAATATTTGAAACAGCTTCGAAATCTCCGAACTTCTTTGAAAGATTTTTAAAACTAATTATTATATTGTCGTTGTCTATTTTCATTTTTTTCATTTTTTTTTTAGTTTATATCTTAAAAAAAAAGAATAATAAAATGAATTTTAAATTTATATAGACCAATTTTTAAAAAAAAAAAAGAAAAGTAATTTATTCACTTTTGCTTTGTCTTCTTTGATATAAGATATAAGCAAGGGTCAAGAAGATTATGATATAAATTATCATTCCAAGTGCTGCTCCTAATTCACTTGGAGTTGACCATTGAGAATATTCAAGAGCAGGGGGATGTGTTATAGTTTCATAACGTATTGCTGGCATATTAAGACATTCACTTATGATATTTCCAAAATATGAGAATATGAAAAACATTGGTATCTCATTATTTTCTACAACTCCAGAATAGCTTAAAATAACAGGAACCATTTGCATTACAATTAATAAAAAAAGTATA
>CAZBEU010000707.1:0-1775 GCA_964491005.1 uncultured archaeon
TTTAATTCCGGGAGATATATCATATTCTGATAACGTTCTAGAAGAAAAATTTGAATGGTTATCATAGAATTGTTTTAAGCTCATTTTTTTTAAACTAGGTAATTAGTCTCTAAAATATCTAAAATTTAAGATATTTATGTATTTTTATTAGATTTTTTTTTTAATAAAAATAAAATGCCTATCTTGTACTATATTTGTAATATAATTATGTGAAAAATTGATTTTATTATCATTAAGAAATTTAGCATTAAATAACGTTATTCTTTATAAGTAAAATTCAAATACCATCTTCTATCAATTTATCTATTTTTTTAGCAAATTTCTTAGCAGGCCCATATAATTTAAAAGCCCATGTAAAACCAACTGCTGCAAACACTACTAACATGAGATAAAAGGGTAATAATCTACTTATATCACCTCCTTCTAATGAAAACATTATTGAAAAGATAATTATATTTATAAATAATGCAATAAGTAAAATCACTTTTATGTAGATTCCCCCTACATATCGTATATGTAGAAAAGATTTGTTTTTACCTATTTGAGATAAATATGCTTTTTTTAATAAGGATTTTTCCTTTTCTGAGATTAGTTTATTAAACTCTCTTAATATATTTAGTACACTTTCTCCTAATTTAGTTATGGTATAAATACCTTCATCATTTTTTTCAACAAATCCACTTAAGAGTTTTAAATGATAATTCAATTTCCCAGAAGATATCACAAAATGATCTAATAATGCTGTATAACTCATTTTATTCTTTTCCAATAGGCGAAGTACATCTCTACGGACACTATGGTTTAGAGCATTAAATATTACATCTTCAGAGGGGATAGACATACCTTTTTACACATATTAATTTTGATAATTGAATTAAATATAGAAAAAGAAAAAAATTTGATCAATTGGCTATTCTTCAATTTTATTCTTTCTTTCTGTTGGGATCCTATTTTGCTTTTTCCTCATATTATATCCAATAAAGTAGACTGAAATAAGGAGAAATACAATGGCAATTCCTAACATCATTCCCTCGAGAAAAGCGAGAGACCCTAAATCAGGAGCAATGTAATTCAATAAAATCGAGATAGATATTAATAAAATTCCAATTGGAGATATATAACGTGTAATCATCATTTCTTTATCTTTAAACTTTTTTAGTAAGACCAAATTTGCCACCTTATCTTCGTAAAATTATTATATCTAAATTAATATATAAAAAACTTTTATAATTTAGAATTCTCAATAGTATTAAACAATATTTGAAAAAAAAATTTATCAGATTTGAAAAAAAAATTTGTCAGATTTGGAAAAAAAAAACAACAAAAACAAAATTTAAAACATTTAAGAACTTTTTATAAAGCTCAAATTCTTCATCTAATAATAGTGCTCTCCATTCTTAGATTCGCTTATTTAGAATTTTCTTTAGGAGAATTATTATTTTTTGGTAAGATGATAATTTTTTTTTATTACGAATGTGAAATATTTTAAAATTTATAAAAAGAAACTTTAATAAATATGTATAAATAATTGAAAATAATGTTAAAACAAATCTCTGTATATTTAGATAATAATCCTGGTGAATTAGCTAAATTTGCTACTTTACTGGAAGAAAATAAAATAGAAATTAGAACTTTAACTGTTGCTGAAGATGATGAATATGGATTGGTCTTATTTCTTGTAGACGATTCAGATAAATGTATAGAAATTCTGGATAAAGAAGGTCATATATATTCGATCACGGAAGTAATCGCAGTAAAAAATAAATCAGGGGTAG
>CAZBEU010000708.1:0-2180 GCA_964491005.1 uncultured archaeon
AAATGCAACTGTTATTTCTGATGATGAAACGTTATGGAATGATGGTATAAGCGTTACTCCTAGTATTGCTGTAGATGCCCTTAGTAATGTCCTTGTTGTATGGTATGATACTACAGATGGAGCTTGGGGGACTGATAGTGAGATTATGTATTCTTCAAATTTAGATTCAGATTGGACGCCTCCCTCAGATTCAGGTTGGACTCATCCTATGGTAATTTCTGATGATGAGACTTTATGGAATGATGACAATAGTCTTAATCCTGTTATTGCTGTAGATCCCTTTGGGACTATTCATGTTGTATGGCGAGATTTTACAGATGGACCATAGGGTACTGATGATGAAATTATGTATACGTCTTCTACAATTATTGCTACCTTTATACCATTATTAGGAGATGTAAATCATGATGGAGAAATTGATATCGTTGATGTATTATTAGTAGCACAATATAAGGCAGGTTTAGATCCTCAACCATTTTATCCGGAACAAGCAGATTTAAATAACGATGGAAATATTGACATGACGGATGCCTTCTTAATATTAGATTATTACTCGGGAAAAATATCTGAATTTCCAAATAATTAATTTTTTTTTTTTTGATAAAATTATCAAATAAAATATTCTGTGGAATGATTGGTTTGGTAGTCTTTATTAAGAGAAAATATTTAAATTTCAAAAGAGCAATAATTTTTTTATTTTTATAATAGTTATAGATTTTTAGAAAATTTCAACAAATATTTGAATTATCATTAAAATAACATCATTATATATCATTAATTTATTGTTTGATTGAAATAACTTTTTTTTCAAGTATAAATTTTTTATTATATATTTTAAAAATTACTTTACTGGGTAGATTTCTATAAAAAAAGATATTATAACAACATTAAATCTTTCATTTGTTACATTTTTTGTGCTATTGGGACTAAGTATTGTGTCACCCATCTTACCTTACTATGCAAACTCATTTAATGTAAATTATACACTCGTAGGACTCATAATATCTGCCTTTGGTATAGCTCGCATGTTAATTGATTTACCTACAAGTCAATTAGCCGCAAAATATAATAAAAAAAAACTAATGCTTATAGGGCTTTTCCTTATAATAATTTCATCAATTATGGCAGGACTTGCACCATCTTATTGGATTTTACTCATTGCACGAATTATTGAAGGATTTGGCTCAGCAATTTATGTCACAACAGCTACTATTTATCTTGCTTTAATAGCTAGTCCAGAAAGAAGGGGATTTTTAATGAGTGTTTATTCTGGATTTTTATTATTAGGAAGTGTTTTTGGACCGAGTTTTGGTGGTTTTATAGCAAGTCTATATGGATATTCAGCCCCCTTTTTTGCCTATACTATTATAGTTGCGGTTGGAATTATACCAACCCTTATTTTACCATATATAGAAAATTTAGAAGATAAAAAAGAAATTAAACTTCACAATCTCTATCATAATGCATGGAAAAGTATAAAAGATCCAGTTTATCTTCCAATTCTTCTTTCTATATTCACATTATTCTTCATAAGAACAGGAGTGAGCAATACACTTGTACCTCTTTTTTCAGGTAATAATTTAGGCTTAGATGAGTTTGAAATAGGAATAATATTAAGTATGGTAGCGATTGCAACTGCTATTGCAATTTTACCTATAGGTATAATTTCAGATAAAATAGGAAGACGAATTCCAATGCAATTATCTCTTTTCATTCTTGCAATAATCACATTTTGGATTCCTTTTGCAACAAATATTATTTATCTGTTATTATTAATGCTTATTTATGGTGCATTTTTTGGAACATCAGGATTAATTGCGGCTTATGTAACAGATATTGCTCCTCCAAATAAACTCGAAATATATATGGGGGTTTATCGAACAATTGGAGATATAGGTTTTGTTTCTGGCCCTCTATTAACAGGATTTATTGTGGATATTACTAGTATTCCTTCAATGAAAGGAGGAACTCTAACAAATTTTATAGAATGGGTTCCTTTCGGAATAGTAGCTATTATAATGTTAATATCATGTTTAATTCTCTTTAAAGCGCCTAAGAAATAGTAAAATACTATCTCCTTTAACTTTTTTTAGATACTTGGCAAATATAAATAAATTTTATTTTTAATTTGGCAGAATAAACATAGGGGATAAATAATTAAGATATAATTAAATTTCATA
>CAZBEU010000709.1:0-2377 GCA_964491005.1 uncultured archaeon
TCCCAGCATGCTAGCCACTTGTCCAATTGATAGAAATAATGCATTCATGTGGATACTGTGTAGTTTATCATGAAAAACCACGAGATTTTGTTGTAATGTCCAAGTTTGTTCAAATATTTTTCAACTAGTGCTAACTGTCAAAATTGTGGCATAGATTTAGATCCTTCGGCGATTTATTGCGAAAAATGTGGTGTAAAAGTTCGAAGAGAAGATGCAACTAATTATTTTCAATATTCAGATCCAATGACACGTTATTATGATTTGGAATATGAATTAGGTGAAATTAATGAACAGATTAGTAGTTTACCTCAAAAAAAATTATATTTACAGAAATTAGAAATTAAAAAAAATGAATTATCTAACAAACTTAATCAAGTTCATTGGATTATGCAAAAAGAGAGAAAAGACTATGAAGAACTGATGAAAATGAGTTTTTCTTCACTAAAGGCTCGCTTAAAAGGACAGTTAGATGAAGAAAAGAGAAAGGAAGAGACAGAATATCTTGAAGCATTAGCAAATTACGAATATGTAGAAAAGGAATATAGAGAATTAAAAGATGTAATAAGTAAATTTCAAGAAAAAATTATTTATCTTCAAAAATTAAAACTTAGAGTGAGTGAAATTGAGAAAGAAATGTATAATCTTTTAGCTGAATTAACTAAAGAAAAATCTTCAGATAGATTAGAAAGATTAGAAAGATCTTATAATGAAATTCAAGGAAAATTACATAAAGAGAAGAAAAGAGAAAATCAATTTAGAAAAACACAGGAAATACTTGGAAAAGCTCAAAATCATTTAGATATTGCACTTCATAAATTAAATTCTGCTCATGGATTGGGCACTTGGGATACTTTTTTTGGAGGAGGATTTTTTGTTGATAGTATGAAACATAATAATTTGAATTCAGCAAAGTCAGATATTAATTATGCCCAATCATATATTAGACAAGCAAAAGACATGATAGAAATCGTCGATGACATACATATTAATTTTGAAGCACCTAACATGTTTACAGATATATTTTTTGATAATTTTTTCTTTGATATGTTTGGAAATGCAAAAATCAGTCGAACTAGGGATAGTGTTCAAAATGCTTATCGGAAAGTAAGTGAAATAAGAGAAAATATTATTCATGATTTAAAAATACAAGAACAAAACTCATTAAATCTCATAGGTCAAGTCAATATTATAAGAAAAGAAATTAGAGCTGAAAGAAAACTTCTTTTATAATTAAAAAATCAATATATTTCCCTTTTAATTTGATTAGAATTTCTATTTTTCTTTATAAAATTTATATTGAATATTGGGGGTATTTTGGAAAAAAATATTTTGAAAGAAAGAGAATCTCTTCTATAGGAGTTCCTAATATTATTATTTTATAAAGAGGGTTTTTTTTTCAACATTAAAATACATTAATTACATGATCAACAAAAGAAAATTTATATTATTTCCTAAAATTTAATAATAGATTGGTTATATTTTACTCTATTAATATCAAATTAGCTATTATTTTGAAATAAAGTCTGTTAAATTAAAATGAAATTACCCCCCGCAGAAGAGATAACTCTAATTAATATAAATGATTCATTTCTTTTAGCTCAATATTTAAAGAAAGCATGGGATGGAGATTATTTTATTGTTTTTGAAGTAATTAATCAAGAATCAAATTATTATACTCAATTTGCCTTGAGCAAAGAAAGCTCATCATTAGAATGGGAATTTGTTTCTAATGAATATCTTGATCCCCAATTTAGGATATCCGATGAAAAAATTCAATTATTGATTAATAGAGGTTTTATATATCAAGATCCAGAATTATATAAATATCCCTCTCCGAATATTGTTAAAAGTTTTATTTTTAAGGAATTAGATGATAATATTATAACTTTAGAATTTCAAAAGATTATGAAAGAAGCTATTGAGATATTTATAGAGATATATGAATTAAAATATCCAATACAAATTAAGATAAAATTTGTAAAATAAAAATAATTAGTATATCTTATGACAATTTTGAAAGATTCTTGCATTGTAATATTCAGCGGAGGACAAGATTCAACCACATGTTTATTATGGGCCTTAAAAAAATTTAAAGAAATATATGTTATAACATTTAATTATAGGCAAAGACATCAAGTTGAGATCGAATCCGCTAAAAAAATTATTTCAATTCTAAAATCAAAAGAAAAACATTCAATAGAATGGCTAACAGATAATTTAATTAAAGAACATAAAATAATAGATATTTCTTTTCTTTCCGAAATTTTAAAATCAGCTATGATTCAAGAAACAGAAATTAATTATAATGAGGAAACCAATTTACCTTCTACATTTGTACCAGGAAGAAATATATTATTTCTTACTATTGTTGCTGCAT
>CAZBEU010000710.1:0-2872 GCA_964491005.1 uncultured archaeon
ATAGGATTAAAAAGTGGGGTGGAAAATTTACTGAGTATTTTAAAAATAAAGCTGATTGGGCAAGGTACTATGAGATAAAATACAGAGTATCCGAACACGGTCCCGAAACTCGATATGGCGCTTATATGGTTAACTGGGCTATTAAAAAATATGAGAATAATTTGGAAATATTAATTCCATCAAAGAAGGATCTAGTTTTTTTAGTTGGAGCCGGTATCTCAATAGATTTTCCAACAAATCTTCTACCAGCAACTCAATTTATATCAAATTTATTATATTTATGTGCTCCTGAAGAAGAAATTGAAAATCTAATTGAATTAAAAAGTTTAAGATATGAAATGATTGCAGAAATTATTCAACGTTATATTGATTATAATTTAGAATTTATGAATTATTTTGATCTAATAACTCAACCAAATCTAAATCATTTCTTTTTTGCTAATATTATCAAAAATGGACATGCAATATATACTACAAATTTTGATTATTTAATCGAATATGCTTTAAAAGAAATGGTAGATAAAGATAAAATTTTAAATATTATCCCAGTTATAACTAAAACTGATTTTACTACGTATAAGAATCCATTTGGTACTTTTCAAAATGGAAAATATCCTCTTTATAAACTTCATGGTGCAAAAAGAAATGTAATTACTAATATGAAAACCACAGAATCATTAGTTACAACCATGAGCGCTTTTGGAAAAGGAAATAAATTTCTTTCTTTAGAACCATATAAGAAATCTTCATTTATAGAAACTTGTAATGATAATATCTTAATCGTTATGGGATATTCTGGAAGAGATGATTTTGATATAGCACCAATGCTTAGACAATTACATAATATTAAAAGAATTATTTGGATTGAACATCAATCAAATGATGATACAGAAATATTTGAATTTAATCCAAAACATGCTTTTGTAATTCCAAAAAATTTATCCCAAACAGAGCGTCTCTTAGCGGAAATAAGTTCAAATACAGAAGCAGAAGTCTATATAATAAAAACAAATACAGGTAGTTTTATCAAAAATGATTTATGGAAATTATTACTACCAGACAATAATCTACCAAAAATACCTACCTTAGAAAATAAAGGCATAGAACCACCTATATCTTTCGAAGAATATTTAAAAGAGAAATTTACTAAAATCCCATCATTATTAAAATGGAAATGTACTTCTGATATTTATTTAGAATTAGGACTTATAAAGGATTTTTTACGATGTACAGAAAAAGGATTAGAAAAGGCAAAAAAAGATAATTCAGAACGAATGGAATCTGAATTTCTGAACTTATTAGGAATATTTTATTATAATCAAAAAGATTATGATAAAGCCTTAAAATATTATAAAGATGCTTTAAATATTAATGAAAAATGTAAAGATCTACCATTAAAGGCGGTTAGATTAAATAATATTGGAATAATAAATTTAGAACAAGGCAATTTAGATAAAGCTTTAGAGTATTTTAATAAAGCTTTGGAAATAGCAAAAATGAGAGGTGATTATCGTGGTATGGGAGTTCGTATTAATAATATAGGATTGGTATAT
The DNA here is from genome assembly GCA_964491005.1 of uncultured archaeon. Lineage (GTDB taxonomy): Archaea > Asgardarchaeota > Lokiarchaeia > Sigyniarchaeales > SOKP01 > JAFGOA01. The sequence goes on from CAZBEU010000710.1 coordinate 1,554, forward strand.
TCAAAACAAAAAGACTTTAAGAAAGCAATTGATAAATTTGAAGAAGCATTAAATTTTGATAAAAAAGTAGGTAATCTATCAGGTAGAAGTATCCGTCTTAAGAATATAGGTGATATTTACAAAGATCAAAAAAAATACTCCGAAGCTTTAGAATTTTATCGACAATCTTATCAAATTATTCAAAAACTTGAAGATAGGGTTGCATTAGGAAAAATATTAACAGAAATAGGGGATACTTATTTCAAATTAAAAGATTATGGTAAAGCTATTACTAATTTAAAAAATGCTATTAATTATCAGGAAGAAATAGAGGATATAGCAAATTTAAATGAAACTAAGAAAATATTAAATGATGTAAAAAAGTGTTTAAATTAATTTTTTATATGAAAAATTAACGCAGATGAGGGGACTCGAACCCCCGAGCGCTCACGCGCACTGGATTTCTGGGATATTCCATTAAATTCCAATCCAGCGACTTACCACTAGGCTACATCTGCTTATTTTTAAAAATTAAAAAAATATGTAAGAATATCTATTTATAATTCTCACTAATAAATAAACCTTATTTTAAACAGTAGGTATTTCTACATTACTCTTTAATAATTTCTCTAAATTTGCGCTTTTTATTGCTTCAACAACATCATCATGGGAAGCACCTTTCGCAATTTGAACAACATTTTCTGTTGGAATGATATGTCTAAAATTAACTCTTCTTCTTTTTACTTTTAATCCATCAATAAGAAGATAGTTTTTATCAATAATATCTACAATTACACAATAATGTGCAGCCTCACGACCCATTGTTTTAGCACAAACGCGTCCAATATCATATATACTCATAATAATTCGTCACCAAATTACTTTTTTAATTTATAACACTGATTTATGACCAGTCTTGATAAATTATATTAATCAGGTAAGAAATAAAAGATAGAAAAGAATAAAATCTTTGTGATTTTACAGATTTAAATTAATTTTCTTTTTTGAAGTCTATTTATTATTTTATTAAGAATATCTTCAATATTTTGATGATCTGTATCAATAATCATATCATAGATTTTTTTTTTGAGTTTTTCATCCTCTATATCAATATTATATAAAAGTTTAAAACGCTCTATTTCTGAATTTTCTCTCATAATTGTTTCTTTTCTTTTTTGTTCATAATCAGAATTATCTCTATTAATCATCCTATGTATTCTTATTTCTAAGGAGGCCATCAATAATATTTTAAAATTAGCAATATCTTTGAGAAAATAACTACTTAGAAGGCTTTCTATAACAATATTGTCTTTTGTTTTCCCAATATTTACAACTCTTTC
>CAZBEU010000711.1:0-7698 GCA_964491005.1 uncultured archaeon
AAAATTCTTTGGTTGTACTACCTACAGGGTTAGGGAAAACAATAATTGCAGTTTTAATAACAGCATTAACATTAGAAAAATTTCCAAATGAAAGTAAGATAATAATTATGGCTCCAACAAGACCTTTAATAAACCAACATTTTAAAACATTTGAAAATTTTTTAAATTTAAAAGAAAATTCTTTTTGTGCAATATCTGGGAGAAATAATCCGGAAGAACGTCCAAAATTATTTATGTTGATAAATTTATTTTGAAGTTTAGTTAATTGAATTGTATCTGTAAATTCTTGTAATTTACTCACTTATTGCACCCTAATTTTATAATTTTCAATAACGATATCTTCAAAGATTCTATTACATTTAAAATACGAATTTATTATTTCACCCAATTCTATTCCTAATTTAGAAGGATAAATTTGATTAATTTCACTTGTACAAAATAAATCTGGATATATTTTTAAAAATCTTTTTATGTTTTTTATTAGATCAGAATTCTTCTTTTCTAAATTAAATGCCTTTCCTCGATTTACATGCTTAAATATATATATCATATTATTAAGATTGTTCAAATCCTTTTGATCTAATATGATTTCTTTTTTTTTTCTTATGTTTTCTTCTTCTCTAATGATAACTTGTCCATCTTTATAGTTTTCTGTAATAAAATAAAGAGAATTATTAATTTTATAAGGAATCAATTTATGATTTCTTAATGTTGATTGAAATAAATGCTGAAACTTTAAGATTATCTCTAATACATCTTCTCTTTCCGAAATTGGGATTGATAAGCTTTCAATTAATTTCTCAAAATTAAATTTCTTATTATAATTCCCTTTATATGCTTCTAAAGCATTAATAATTATATTTATTTTTTTTAAGGATTTATGTTCTGAACCTATGGATTGTTTATCTAATTTTATGTCCTTCAAATCTTCCAGAAATTTCGAATAAGAATTGATATACATATCTATTAAAGAAATTGGAAATATAAAAAGAAAAAATAAAATTAAGTGTTTAAAAAGTCTAATTAACTTTTTTTTTATTTTTTTTATATGATGTATAAGCAATAACAGAGCCAGGCATTCCAACCATACAAATTCCTAAAGGCATCATAAATGTCGAAGGATCCATTGAACTTATTTTACTAAATTCCGTTGAAAATGATCCTATTTCTAATAATTCTGGATTTAAACCATCATTTAAAACCATTCTAAAGAAATATTCTCCAGTTTGAGTCATACTATAAGATAGTGTAAATTCATTAAATGTATCCAAATTAAGCATATCAAGGAATTCTGTTCCAATTAATTGATCATCAAGGTAAATTTCTATGAATGCTCTTTGTTCTGAGAAAGATTCTCTTCCATATCCTGTAATTAATGATGAGTTTAGTTGAAAGTTTATAATATTTCTATCTCTAATGATATTATAAGTATAATCAAGATTATATGTAGTCTCTATTGATATAGGCTTAGAAAATATAAGAGATGTACCTTTATAAAGAGTAATATTTCCAAAAATAGTTGGATAGAGTGTTAAATCTAAAGGAATATAAAGTGTTTTAAAAAATGAATTATCAGGCTGTTTCTCTAATGGAAACGTTCCTAATTGTTCACTTTCGAATTTAACAACACTATAGGGACTATAATCATCCAATATAATATTATTTATCGTAATATTGAGATATATTTCACTATGGAGTAAAATATTATTGGTTAAATTCAGATTTATTTCAAGTTGATTATTTTTAGCCATGTAACAAATCCAATATAAGACTTCTGAATTAAAATTATTACGATCAGAATTTAAATAAAAATTATTAAACTCTTTTGAATATATCTTTCGTATTAATGATTGAGTTAGATGATAATCAAAATTTATTTCTAAATCGAGAATCTCATTAATTTTATAACAATAATAAATATTTTTTATATTTGTATAGTTAATATTCATTTCAACAAAAGATTTTATCTTCTCTACATTTACTATTGATACCCCTAATATTTTTGCTAGTTCTACAAAAAAATATGTATTTTGAAGAATCGTTGTTATATCAAAATTATAACTACAATTAAAATACATTAAAGATGGGGTTTCTACAATATGTTTTATCAAATATGTAACTAAGGCTGTTTTATCCAATATTAAATCAGAAACGTTACCAAGATTTAGATAATTAGAAAGATATTCTATCACTTTTATTGCATAATATGTATCCTCAAAAAATATTATACTTTCATAATCTTCCTCACGCAAAGGAATTGAGGGAGAAAATGATAGAAATAAACCAAAATTATTGGATGATTCTTCCAAATATTGAGAATATATAGTAGTATTTAAGATATCTTCTAAATTATGAATTAATTTAAAATCATCCAATCTAAAAAGCCGATTTAATGAATTTAATGCCATATAAACATTTTTATGTGTAGTTATACAGTCGATTTCTTGTAAATGGGCATGATTCCCTAAATTAAAGTATTCTACTGGATATAAACGAAATTTAAGATAGTTTTTATCTGAGTCTATATATGAATAAAATCCAGAACCTTCTGTGCTAATATTATAAAAAGATGATTTTATTTGAGTATAAAGTCTTTGAATATCTAAATCTGAAATCCTATCATAGATATAAAATGATTCTATAATTGAATATATTAATTTTTGACTTGTGAATTCATTTGAAGTGAATGCAAATCCTTTATCGGTTTTAAACATATTTAAAGCATTAGTTATCTTGATTTTATCTGAGAGCGTTAAAATATCGAGATTTTGAGATTCTTTCAATGACCTTATAACTTGAAATGTATCTATAAGTTCATGTGAATGATAATTGGTAGAAATATCCCAAATACCAATATCATTTCTATTATCTAAAATAAATTCTAATATTCTTGTTTGATTAATATTTGTATTACCAGTCTTTATTGAGAGATCAAGACCAATACTTGTAGCTGCTATATTCGAATAATTACTATAATGAGAATAAACTCCAGCAAAATTAAAATAATTATATTTTTCTTGATATAAAAAATCAAAATATTGGTTAATATCATCAATTCTGATTGTTCCAACCATATTAAAAATTTCTAAAGTTTTAATTGCATAGTAAGAGGAAAATATATTTGGTTCAAAAGATTTTAGTGAATATAATTCCGATTTATTATCATTTAAGAATCCTCCAAAATAAACTGGTACTGGGATTGTACTCTGAAGATCATTAACATACTCAATTATAGAATCTCTTTCATTAGTATATTCATTCCAATTATCTAATAATATATCAAGGGTTTTCACTGCAAAATATGTATTGTCTAAAGTTGCTATTTTAAAATTGGTATCTAAATTTGGTTTATAAGCTCTACCAATAAAACCTCCTGTACTATAATTATAACAACTCCATATAAATTGTATAAAATTGTTAATATCAATAACGTCCAGTTGATCAAAAATATCCAATGTAAGTATAGCATAACAATTTGTTTCCAATAGAGATGATAAGGGATAATCTTCTAAATTAAAATTTTGATCTATATATCTTTTAGCATATTCGTCCAGAAAAATATTGTATTGATCGTTAAATTGATCTAATATATAATCCACTATAATAGTCTGGTTAATTAAATCAAGCCTATCTAAAGCATCAAGGATATATATTGCATAATAAGTGCCTTGTAATGATGGAATGTATAGTTGAGAATAATAATTATTATGTGTATAATTAAGTATCCACTCATCAAGAATATTTTGTATAATTTGTGAATTGCTTTCTGTTTCGGATAATTTAGGGATATAATCTTCTCTAAAATTATTATTAGAGTATATTTTATGATTTTTATCTAAAATAAAAAATGTTGAAAATAATACTATAATCATAACGAATGATATTTTTATTTGGTAGTTTAGTTTTGGTTTCAAAATTCTCACTAAAATTGATTTTTAATTTGCATTAGAATTAAATTGAATATATTTAAAGGAAAAATTCTACACTAATGAAAACAAGAAACTGATAATAAGGAGGAAAAGAAAAAAAAGATTTGAGGATTCATAGTTTTTTACTATATTAAAGTAAATATAGGGGGGCCTTTTTCATTATAATATTTTAAAAATTCAAGCTCAATGTGATTATGAACTTTTTCAGAATAAGTTTTCTCTAATTGATTTGATTCTCTTTCTATAGGAACCTTGATTGATATAAACGTAGGTTCCAAAATAATTTCATCCTTTACTGCTAAGATGTAAAAATCTTTATTATTCTGAGGATTAAATACTGGAATTGCAGTTCCTAATTCTATTTGAATTAAATCGATATTTTTTAAAGAGTTTTCTTCTTTTTCTGAAAAATCTTTATTCTTGGGTTTTATATTATTTTGTTTAGTTATATTACATAATTTGTCTATTACTCTTCTCAAAATATCCGAAGAACGAACCAAACTTTTAAAACCTTGGATATTGTATCTTTTAAATATTCGTTCTTTTACTTGTGATTGTATGGTACTCATTCTGATATTTAAAAATGAACAAATAGTATTTACTGTAATAATATCTTTATAATGACATAAAGCTACAATCGATGCAATAAGACCAGCAATAACATCATCTTTAGTATTTTTTATTGAATCCCATAATTTTGAAAGAATAACCTTACTTTGATTATAAAAAGACATTTCGAGTTTATAATGTTCTATTATTCCAAGAATACGATTTAAAACAAACTTTCTTCTATTTCTTTGTTTATATTTTGGTAAGAAGCTTAGAATTTGGGATTTAAATGAATTATATTCTTTTTTTGTTATTTTTGAAACTTCTAATAATCTTTCCTCATCAAGTGGAATGGTATTTAATTTTAAATAATAGTATATTACCAATGGAATTAATTTTTGGGGATTTCTAAATTTAGTACCTGAAGGTAATCCCTTTCTTATTTTTAAATAAATTTTGTATATCGATTCTTTTATTCCAGATGAGATATCCAGAGAAGCTAATATACTTGATATTTCAATTTTTGCTATTTGATTCATCTGCTCATCATTTGACTTAATTTTTTGAATTTGGTTTAGTTTTTCTAGTCTATATGAATTTGGATTGTTTAGCCTTTCTTTTTTTGATCCTATTTTAGTTGTAGATAAAATTTCATGTTGAACCTTTTCTATCGTATATGGTCGGTGATATTCTAATATCTGCATTTCTAATACAATTCCACAAGATCTACAGACATATCCTTGTTTTGTTTCGATTATAGTAGATGCATTGCAAATATCACAAGTTAGATTTATACTACCTAAATTTATATTGTTTAAGCTATTTTCTGTTGCCATTTTTTATCACAATTTTCAGATGAATCTTTTATTATTTTACTAAGAAATATAAAAGTAGGAGTTTTCTTTTTAGATGTTTTCTTCTATAAAAAATTTTCATTAATTTTGTGTTTCTATCCTATGCTAATGAACAATGTTTAGAAATCACAGAATATTCTGAATATTCTTTATGATTAATATTAAAAACTAATTATTCAAAGATCACTGATTTTATTTTAATAATAAAAATATGAAAGAAAAATATGAATAAGTTAAGAAATGAAATTAAATGATTTAGGGAAATAATTTAATAATTGGAATCACAAAAATAGGAACATTATTAAGATATAGACAAAAGAATATTTTCTTTAAATTTTTTTTTTTAAATATCTACATTTTCTATTATATACATCTATCTAAAGTTCGTTATAAGATTATAAATCTTGATTATTGAAAAAAAAAGTTTAAAATAGTTTAATGGTGAATAGAAATGAAAGGGTATTGCTATATATTTTTAATTATGATTTTTATTATGCTCTATTATAAAAATCCTATGTACTGTTTAATAGTAATTGGATTTATAATTGGATTTTATCTTTATATGAAATATCGAAAGGTTTCAAAAAATAATGGGAGTTCACGATTCAGTATTTTTAGAAAAGGTTTAACCTATGATAATAACACTAGTCAAATAAATGATCTAGCTACATTATTTATGATTCAGCAATTATTTAATGATTCTGAAAATTTACATGATAAAAATACTTATGAATCTGATGGAGACGATACATCAGATAGAATTGATATAATAAAAAATGAAATTTTGGAATTACTTCTTGAGGAATAAAAGATAATGAATAAAAATAATCTAATATCCTATTTTTTAAAAAAATGTGAAGAATATTCAATTATAAATTTATATGGTGAATCTGGTTTAGGAAAGACAACTTTAGCTCTTCAAATAATCTCAAATTATTTATTAGTTAATCGAAACAATAGAAAATCTTGTATTTGGATACAAGCAAGTGAAAATTTTCCTAAAAAACGATTAATTTCCATGAATTCTGGTAATAATTTTATCTTGAATTATTTAGAAAAAAATATTTACATATTTCCTAAAAAAAAAATTGAAAGTTTATCAGAACAGAATGAATTATTCTCAAAATTAATAAATTCTAATTTTTTACCCTATGGATTAAAAATTATAGTTGTAGATAATATCTCACACCATCTAAGATTTAATATATCTCAATATTCGAATATTCAGATAAGATAGAATATTCAAGATGATTTTTTTGAATCAATTATTGTTCCTTTAATTTTTTTATGTCGTAATTTAAATATTATACTAATATTTATTCATGGAGTTTCTTATAATCCAAAAAAGGAAAAAACCCTAATGTTCAATAGCAAATTATTTAGTAGAATTAATGCTTTAAACATAGAATTATTTAAGAATAAATATAATGGAAAGAATAAAATAAATCTAAATAATTCTTCATTCTCCAAAGATTTTGATTATGAAATTACAAATATAGGAATTTCTTGAAATTTTTTGCAATAAAAATTATGATTTTATTTAATTATCTATAAAAAAGAATTTAATTTAGAAAATTAAAAAAGAAAGGTTATATAACCAGATTTCCAAAAGAAGACTCAGCAGGATTACCTATACCAAATAGAATAGAGGATTTTTTATTTGAATTATCTACAATAAAAAATGCTAATGTCTCGATTGTAGTTACTTCACCCATTAAAGGAGGATAAACGCTGATAGAATCGTCTGTTAAATATTGTCCTGTTGAATTAGTGGATCGATATTTCATTATGTCGATTATTTCAGATAATGAAATATACTCATCATCAACATATGCTTCAAATGCTAATAATTCTGCTCTATTTTGTCTATTTACACTATCATAATCTATTAATTTCAATGTTTTCATATATTCATTCCTGAAATCATTGGTTGATATTCTATAATCATTAACAAATTCAGTTACTGTCATTAATTTAACATCTTCAGTTGCTAAAGCAAATTCTTTATCTATAATATTTAAGCTACTACTCATTGTATATGTGTCTAAGAAAAAGTTTGTTGCGTCATTGGCAGTTGCTAAATTTTCTAATAAATACATTCCTTTTATTCCAGAAGGTATGGTACCTACTTCAGATGGAATTATAACTTCATGTAATAAATTTGTTATAGCAAGTCCTTCTGAATTAATACCGAGAGCACCTGTTGCAGCTCCACAATATAAAGAAAATACAGTTAGCACTAGTTGAAAAATATTTGAACAAACTTGGACATTACAACAAAATCTCGTGGTTTTTCATGATAAACTACACAGTATCCACATGAATGCATTATTTCTATCAATTGGACAAGTGGCTAGCATGCTGGG
>CAZBEU010000712.1:0-5480 GCA_964491005.1 uncultured archaeon
TTATGATCTCATTGAGTTTATCGTGAATAATTATAATTTTTAAAGATAGATTTTTCAAAAAAATTCTTACATCTTTAAATCTATTGATAATTTTTTTTAATTTTAGAGAAAAAATTAAAATAAAATTAGGGAAAAATGTGTTTAAAACTACATATATGTTATCACAACATTAAATTTTTTAATAATAGAGTTTTCTTTAGCTACTCCTAAAGGGGTAAGAGCTACAATTGCATTACTATCAATTTTTAAATCAGCTTTAAGTTTTAAATTAGGAACTTTTAATGATTCTACATAGGGATTCCAATAAAATTCTTTAGTCATTGGATTTGTTATCATCCATAGATCTGGTTCTAGATCATAGCCACTCATACTCATAGCTTTAAAAATATATTCAACGTCCGCATCGAATGGTACTACTATTTGAACATTTTCTTCACCTTCAATATTTCCACATGCAAGACAGGATTCTCGTTTCTGGATTTCTAAACAATCAAATTGTCCATAAACGCCATTATAATTAATATATGAAGGATACATAGGTGGGCCAATATTCCTTCTTTTAATTCTAAATAATAACTTTAATGCTTCTTGGGATTCTATACTGGAAATGATAGAACTCACAGTTTGAATAGCAGCAATTTTATTTTCTAAAATATTTTCCATTTCTTCAAATTTATAATCGGGTCCAAAAGTTTTTTTGATATTTTCTTTCCATTCATTAACTTCTTGTTCTGTGAGAGTTTGTAATTTTTCTAATGGGATATTTTCTTCAAATACTCGATTTCTCAGTGCCTCTAATTCATTTTGAGCTAATTCAATTAATAAATTAACATCATCATCCTTATTGAAATCAGGTTTTTTTCCATAATTTTTTTGAAAATCGACTTCTGCTTTTATAACACAATGATTTCTATTTCTTGGTAAACCTTTAAGTGTACAAGCTGCTACTAATTTATTAGCTGGGGGAGGTATCGGAACTAAACATCTATAACAAGCTGTTTGATTCATTTTATTAGGAGCATATTCTTCATCAAACTTATGTTTTATATTATTACGTATTTTTTCAATAACAGGTTCAATTTTTTCTTCTCGAATTTTATCAATTTCATTTTCCAATTCTTCAATTTTAGCTTTAGCAGAAAAATATTCGGGATATTCATCTTCATTAAGTTTCCATAACTCAGATTCTATAATTTTCTCAATCTCTTTCTCACGAGAACCATAATCAAGATTTGATCCTTTAGGAATTATTATTTGAACATGTCCTTCAAAACCTACAGTTCCTCCCTCTACAATAGGTTTTTTTAATCGTAAACATATTTTATTCAGATCTAATCTAGCATTAAAATTGTCTAAAGCCATAACAATAACATCTGCCTCTTCATAGACAGACATAGGTAATTTTTGAAGTTTTTCAAAATAGAAATCTATCTTTAAAAAGGGATTCATTTCTTTTAATCGTTCAGCAGCCACTTCTGCTTTAGGTCTACCCTCATCTCCTGGCCTAAATAACATTTGACGGGATAAATTTGATGTTTCAATTGTGTCTAAATCAATTAATATTAATTTTCCAATCCCCATTAAAGCAAAGTCTTTAGCGATTTCACATCCTTACGTGTATGTTATTAATTATAACAAACTTAACGCGCCCACACCAACAATCATTATAGTCCCATTATCGAGAACATCCTGATTCCAACCATCTATGAGTTGTTGTCTAGAATACATTCTTGATTTTTTTATTTCTACATTTTTATTATCAATCATTTATAGATCAAAATTATTCTAATTAAGATATTATATCAAAATAAAAACGCAATAATATATTCTTTTTTTTTATCTTAAAAATAATAGCTTATAAAAATCAAAATATTATTTATAAAAATAATTTAATTTTATCAAAATAAAGAAGAAAGTAAGTGAAATTATTTTTTTTTCATTGTCTCTCTGAGCATTTTCTTGATTTCGTCAACATTTTCTTTCTCTTTCTCTTCTTGTATTTTTTGTTTTTCTTTTAATTTTTTTTCTTTTGAATCTTTAATCTCTTGTAAAAGATCTTCTTTTAAACGAATTAATCTTTTCATACCTCTTCCAAATAGTTTTGCCTCTTCCTTAATCTGCTTTTCTTTAGATTTAATCTTAAGTTTTTCTTTGAGAATTTCATCTTTAATTGATTCAGATGCCTTTTGAGTAAAATTACTAACTTGACTAACAGTCTTCTTCATAAAATCAGTTTCTTTAGATTTTTCATATTCTTCGAAAATTTTTTGCTCTTCAAGATGTTGTGTCATTATTTTTCTATGAACTTCCATTTTGTTTATCTTTTCTTCAAGTTTTCTTATATTTTTTATTTCAAGTTCAAGATATTTTATTTGATGATTCCAACCAAGAGATTTAAATGATTGAATCGCTTTATTATAATAATTATATGATTCATTAAAATGATATTCTGCAGCTGCGTGTTTTGCTTTATCAATATATTCATATGCTTCTGATTGAAGCTGATTAAGCTTTTCTTTTTGCTCAACATATTCTCTTATTTTTAATATTTTCTCCATTTCTTTTTTCTTAATTTCTAATTTTTGTCTTTCAATCTCTTGGAGGTATTGTTCATGCTCCCTCTGCCTTCTAAGTTCTAAAAATTTATCTCTTTTCTTTTTATTAAAATAGTTTATTTCTTCATTATGTACTTCATTGATTAAATCATTAATTTTATTTATCTCTGGTTCCCAACCAATAGTAGCAGCTAAGTAGTCTCGAGCTTCAATATAAAGAGAAATTGCTTTTTGATAATCTGGAGGAATTAATTGTAAATATTCTGTTGCCTTTTCTAAAAGAGAATAAGCAGTATCTCTTTGGGACATCTGTTTTTGTAAAATTTCTTCTTTCTGGATCCTAATCAGATTTTTATTGAGAGCTTGAGTCCTTTCTCTTCTTTTTCTTTCTCTTATTAAAAGGTTAAGATCTCTATCTTGTTCAAGATTTAGCAATTCTTTTTGATAAATTAATTGTTTCTCTCTTTCTTTCTGCTCTTTTAATCCTATTATTTTTTTAATAGACTCACTAATTGAATTTGTAGGAAACTGGATTTGATCTAAAAGTGATTTTGCTTTTCTATATGATTCTATTGCTTGATCAAATTGAGAACTATAAACAAGATTTTCTGCATTATCTAATAAATTAAAAGCTTCTTGTCGTTTATTTTCGATTATTTGTCTTCTTTCTTCAAATTCATAAATTTTTATTTGTTTTTCTTGTAATTTAATTCTTTTATTTTCAAACTCTTTTGCAATTCTAGTTTGAAATTCTTTATCTTCCAAATCTCTTTTTTGTTGTAATTCAAAATTTCTTTGCTTTTCTATTTGTTCTCTTCGTTTTTGTTCTTGAACTTTAGAAATCATTTCATCAATAAGATTTGTGGGGTAGTTTATTTGATTTAAAATAGCTTTAGAATTAAAATATAAATCAAGTGCCTTATCATAATCACCTGTTTCTACAATATCTTGGGCTTGTTCTAATAAATTCAAAGCTTTATCTTTTTCAAGCTCTTGTAATTGAATAGATTTTTCTCTTTCTCTAAGTTGAACTTCTTTTTTCTGTATTTCTTTTCTTTCTATAACCATTTGTTCATTAATTCTTTTTTGGAACTCTTCTTCTTCTTTTAATTTTCTGATCTTTTCTTCCATTTGACGATTTTTTAATTCATCTAATTCTCGCTTTTTTTCTTTCACTTCAGAAATAGATTTTTGAATTAAATCTATTTCATCCACCCAGTTTATTTCTCCGAAAATATTCATTGAATTTTGATATGCAAGAATTGCATTATCAAGCTCTCCTGTAGATACATAATTTCTTGCTGAATCTAAATAATTAAAAGCCAGTCCCTTTCTTTTTTCAAAATATTCTTTTTCTTTCTCTTTTTCTCTAATTATTAATTCTTTATTTTCTAATACTTGTCTCTCTATACTTAAATTTTTAGAAACAAATTCTTGAAAATCTTGATTTTGTTTTAAAAGTTCCTCTTGTTGTTTTTGCTGCTGGATTTCCATATTAAGATGAGATTCTTTCTTAGTTTTTACGGTATTAATTGTATTTTGGATTGTAGGAATATAATATTCCCAGCCTTTTCCCATTTCTTTAAGAAAATCTAAGGCATTATTATATTCTTTAATTGCATCATCAAATTCTTCATAATTGATTAAATGATCTGCCTTTTCTAAGATTTTAAAAAATTTCTCTTCTTTTTCCTTTTCCTCTCTTTTATGAGTTTCATATGCTTTTAACTTTTGAACTTGTTCTTGGGAAGACATATCTATAGTATCATGAGATTTCTTATCAATAGATTCTTTAATTTCATAAATACTTTCCTCTTGTATTTTTCTTCTTTGTCTTTCAGCAAGTCTCATTTCCTTCCTTTCATTAATTTGAGCTAATAATTCCTCAAATGGTTGAATATATGATCCCCAATTAATTGATTTGAAGAGATCTATCGCTTGATTGACTTGATCAATTGCTTCATCATATTTCTCATTTTTATCTAATTCATTTGCTTCATCGATCAATCTAAATGCTTCTTCTCTAATTCTTTCTTCCTCATCTTTCGCTTCTATATATGATTCTTGAAGTGATTGAAAATTCTTTTTTGTCTCAACTATTTGATGTTTTTTAGGTTTTTGATCGATATATTGCAATGTTTTTTGTCTTTTAATAAGATCTTGAGATCCTAAATTCTTATTGAGATATTTTATCTTTTCCAGAATATGCTGTAATTGTATTCCAGTCCAACCAGACTCTTTTAATACTTGCATAGCCAATTTGTATTTTTTTATCGCTTTCTGAAAATTTCCTTCTTTTTCTAATCCTTCTGCTTGTTCTGTAAGAACAAATGCTTCTTTTTGGAGTTTACTACATTCTTCTGAAATACCAAGTTGTTTTGATTTCTTTCTATCTTCTAATAATTCTACAAGTTCATCAATATGATCTTGTACATCATTATTTCTATGTGGTAAATAACCACTCTCTATAAGATTTTTTAATGCCTCTTGATATATTTCTATTGCTTTTTCTATATCATCTTCAGCTTCATATTTCCCTGCTAATTCTAAAGCTTTGATTGCCTCTTGAGCTAATTCATCTGAATCTGAATTTTTCATAATAGTCCATTAATCTCGCTTTTTAAATTTATTATAAAATAGATTTAGATAATAAAATTATTTAATTATTACAATAAAATATATTATTTATCATATTTATTAGTAATTCCATTTAAAAAAGAAAAAAAAACTTAAGTTCTTTTATGATAATAATTTACGCGAATTATTTTTAAAATAATATTTTTTAATTAAAAATTGATATATTCAATTTTATATATCAAAATTTATAAAAAGTTAAAAAATTTTATTTAATTGTTCTTAGGATTTAATATCCTAAAAAAAAAAGATTTTTCTATTCAAAAAATTATGAATAATAATAAAATAGAT
>CAZBEU010000713.1:0-1560 GCA_964491005.1 uncultured archaeon
ACATTGAATTAGAAAACCTCGTGGAAGGTCTCCTAAAATATTAAAAGATAATAATGATTGACGTATTTCATGATATTTGGAGTTCTTTCTTGTCATTAATTCTGAAACACGTCTAATTTTAGACCATTTCTTATTCGAAGCTATGAATTAACGAATGAAGTAGAGGATTTAAAGATTTCATAAATTTGAATTTAAAAAAAATACTCGGTACTGTAAAGGAGGGTGTATTCTTGAGTAGTTATGATAAAGAGATTTAGATAAAAATTAGGAAAAAATTTAATCAAAGAGTGGTTTCATAATCTTTATTCATTAAAAGTTAATGAGGTGAGAGAAAATTAAAAAATTTTTTTAGAAGAATTTAAAATTATAATCAAAATTTGTATTCTAATATATAGTAAATTTTAAATCTAATCTTTTAAAAATAAACCAGAAGAATTATTTGAGGGATTTTGAATCTATTAGCTTACTAGCTATACTTATTGATGAAGGTAAAAGTAATGAAGAAAGTTCATCTTTAGAGAACTATCGTGCATTATTTATTTCTTTTCCATCACATTTGATTTCTCCTTTTTTCCAATCTGCCCTAAATCCAAGCATCAAAGAGTTAGGAAAAGGCCAAGGTTGAGATCTCATATATCGTATGTTATCAACTACTAATCCAACTTCTTCTTTAACTTCTCGAATGATACATTCCTCAAGTGTTTCACCTATATTTACAAAACCCGAAATTAATCTATATCTTTTATTATTATTTCTAGTATTATTTGCTAATAATAACTTATTACCTTTCTGGATTAAAACGATAATAGCAGGAGATATCTGGGGATAAAGGATGTTTTCACAATTCATACACTTTTTAGATAATTCTTCAATAGAAAATTGAAATTTTTTACCACATCTTCCACAATACATATGATTTTTATCCCATTGATATATTTGGTTTGCAATACCTGCAATAATGAGCAATTGGTCTGGATTTTGGGAAAAACAACTTCCTAATTTCATGAATTTATATTTATCAATGTTATAAATTATTTTATTTTTTAAATAAATCAAGATACATGGATTTTCTTTATATGCACCGAAATTAAAAGCTCGCCAATCAAAGTGAAAGAATTTAGAAGTATTTATTTTAATTAAATTTTGAACATATTTAGGTAAAATTACTATTTGGATTATTATTTTGGCAAAGAATTTTATCATCATAGAAAATGAAAAGATAATTATCCTTTCTAATATCTTTAAGAGATTTTAAAATCTTTAAATTTTCTTTTAATTTGAATTCTGAAACCATAGATATATAATCTCCTTAGATTGTAATAATCCAATATTAAATAATTAAATAAAGTAATGAAATAAGATAATTCTATTGAATTATAGTATAACATCTTAATTTTTTTCCTCCAAATTTTATGAATAAAATTTATAATTTAATTGAATAAAATATTATAGAATGTATTGATCACGATTGAAAAGAAGTTGTATTATATATTAAAGCTTTCTTAATTTCTTATGCTAAATATAAAAGTTCACGATCTTTATTCATGACATCTTCATGAA
>CAZBEU010000714.1:0-3987 GCA_964491005.1 uncultured archaeon
TAAAAATAAAGATGGTGATAGGTTTATATTTTCTCCCAAAAGTCATATTATCTCTGAAGGAATGGGCTTTCTTTTAGTGGAATGGTAAAACTTTTAATGTAGAAACCATTAAAAATTATAACTTTACAAGTAATAAATTAAGCCTCTGTAGCTCAGCAGGTAGAGCGTTGCCTTGGTATTTAATGGTGATTAACCAGTAGAATAAAAAGGCAAAGGCCGGGGGATCATAGCCCCCCAGAGGCTTTAAATAAATTGCCGGTGTGGCTTAGCTTGGTTATAAAGCATTGAACATACTTAAATGCTTAATAGGCGCCAGACTCATAATCCTACTGAAAGATTGGGTCAGACTGGATGTATTCTGGAGGTCGTGGGCTCAAACCCCACCACCGGCACTTTATCTTATCACTCTTGTAATTCTATTTACTTTTTAAAATTCATGAATTTTATTTTTAATAAATATTTAACTCAATTAGAGATGGAAAATAAACTAAAGTGGATTGTTCTTGATGCTTGGGGGGTTATCTATAAAATCGGTCAACTTGTCGATAATATATTAATTCCATATATTAAAAGATCTAAACCAGAAATTAATGATGTAAGAATTTATCAAGAATACTATAGAGCAAGTAAAGGAATTATTGATTCTCATACGTTTTGGAATAATTTAGGATTTAAAGAGCCTGAAAAGATTGAAAATGACTATATTTCAAAAATTGATTGTTTTAATTATTCTTTTATAGATTTTGCTAAAAAAATAAAAAATAAATTTCGATTGGCTTTACTTACTAATGATGTAGAAGCTTGGGCTAAAAAACTCTTAAAAAAATTTCGAATTTTAGATCAATTCGATGTTATTGTTATTAGTGGAGAAATAGGTTATAGAAAACCAGAGAAAGGAATGTATAAATTTTTATTATCCAAAATGCGGGTAAATCCTTCTAATTGCATTTTTATAGATGATACGATGAAAAATATCATTGCTGCTTCTGAATTGAGATTTAAAACAATTAGATTTATAAATAGAGATTCAAAAATTACATTTTACTCTGAATTTGAAGTTAATAATTTTAATGAACTTTTAGAAGTGATCAATAATTTCTACTAAAAATCATAAAAACTTTTTATTATTGAATAAAAATTATTTCATATGGAAAGATTTAATTCTGAAAAGATTAGTTCAAAACAAATCTCAATTTTAGATAATAATGCTGAATGGTTGGGTATTCCCAAAAGTCATCTTATGGAATGTGCGGGATATTCTTTTGCAATGGAGATCATAAATAAATATCAATTGGATCATTCCAAATTAGTTTTAATTTTGTGTGGTACAGGAAATAATGGTGGGGATGGTTTTGTTATTGCTCGACATTTATCTTCTATGGGTATTATATGTAAAATAATCTTAGTAGGAAATTCAGAGCAAATAAGAACAGAGGAAGCCAAATTAAATTGGAAAATAATTACCAATTCATTAAAATATTCAATTGAATATGAAATAGTCAATGATTCTTCTAAAATCAAAGAATATTATGACAAAATATTAGAGAAGAAGATCAAATATTACTTAATTGTTGATGGATTGTTAGGTACAGGTATTAAAGGAAAAATAAGAGAGCCAATCTCTTCTGCTATAGATCTTATCAATAATCTTAGAGTAGAACAAAATATTTCAGTCGTTTCGATAGATGTTCCTTCTGGTTTAGATCCAAATACAGGAAATATAGAAGATAAAGCGGTAAAATCAAATTTAGTTATATCATTTCATAGAAATAAAAAAGGTTTGGATATAGAGAATGAATATATCGATGAAATTATAATAAAATCAATCGGAATACCTGAGGAAGCGAATTTATTTGTGGGGAGAGGAGATTTGCTACCTACTTTAAAAAAAAGAGATTTTAATTCTCATAAAGGAGAATTTGGAAGAATGTTAGTCATTGGAGGATCAAAAAATTATTCCGGAGCTCCTGCATATTCTTCATTAACCGGAATAAATTTTGGAATAGATCTTGTAATTACGTATACTCCTCAAGTTATCGCTGACATACTGAGAAATTATTCTCCAAATATGATTGTCAGGTCAAGTCCTGGCGATTGGCTTAATATGAATTCATACAATGAAATCTTATGGTTGTCTGATTGGGCTAATGCTATTTTGATTGGTCCAGGATTAGGGGAAGAAAAAGAAACTGAAGAATTACTTGTAAATGTACTAAAGAAATTTAGAGAGGATAAAAAAAGTTTTGTACTAGATGCTGATGCTCTAAAATTAGTTAAAAATCATAATGAATTGTTGAAAGGACAAAATTGTATTTTAACTCCCCACGAAAATGAGCTTAAAATCATGACTCAAACCAAAATCTCATCCTATAAAGAGATTTCACGACGGGGTTCCGATGTATTAAAAATTGCTAAAAAATTAGGAGTAACTCTCCTTTTAAAAGGTTCTTATGATTATATTAGCAATGGAAAATTATTAAAGATTAATAAAACTGGGTGCCCAGAAATGGCAATTGGAGGGACTGGTGATGTTCTTGCCGGACTTTGTACAAGTTTCTTAGCTACAGGAAATAACATATTTAAATCTGCTTGTTCTGGAGCATTCTTAAACGGATATATCGGTGAGTATATCAAAGAAAAAATAGGTCCAAGATTCACGGCCATGAATATCATTGAGAATATAAATAATTCGATTTTAAATCTTATTTAATTTCTTTCTAAATTTTTTTAATAACTATTGATTACAGAATCGAATAAGTTTACCTTTTTCTGATAAATTCATAACAACAACTTTAGGGCGACTCATATTCAATATTGAATATTTAATTCCTTGAGTACCCATACCTGATGCTTTTGTTCCTATAAAAGGAAAATGATCTGGACCTCGAGAACTTTGACCATTAATTTGAATTGTTCCTACTTCCAATTCTTGAGCAATATTTAAAGCTAAATCGATATTATTTGTAAATATCATCCCTTGTAAGCCATATTCGGATTTATTTGAAATATTTATAGCTTCCTCAATAGTTTTAACGCGGATAAACGGAATAATTGGACCAAATTGCTCTTCCCATGCTATTCTCATATCAGTTGTAACTTTATCAAGAATAGTTGGCCAGAAAATATTTCCTTCTCTTTTATTCCCACATTTAACTTGTGCTCCCTTCTCAATTGCATCATCTATTAATTCTTGTACATAATCACATTGTTTAGAATTGATTAATGGTCCTATATTTCTATTTTGAGAAGGATCTCCTATTGTTAATTTTTTGGTTTCTTCAACTACTTTTTCAATAAGAATATCTGCTATATCTGGCATAAGAAGAACTCTTTTAACTGCTGTACATCTTTGTCCATTATATGAAAATGCTCCAGAGACGATTGATTTTATTGTATTATTTATATCTGCATCATTTAAAACAATTGCAGCGTCTTTTCCTCCTAATTCTAAAAGTAGGGGTTTCATACCTGCAATTTTTGCTAAATGTTTTCCTGTTTCTGATGATCCTGTGAAATTAATCATATTGATTTCAGGGTGACTTATTAAAAAATCACCTATCTCTGATCCTCGTCCTGTGATAATATTAAATACTCCTGGAGGAACTCCAGCTTTTTGAAGTATTACTCCAAAATGTGATGCAGTAATAGATCCTTCCGTGGGGGGTTTCATTACTACGGTATTTCCCGCTAATAAAGCAGGAGCTATTTTTGAGCCTGTTAGATTAAATGGATAGTTAAAAGGACCTATACACAATACAACACCAAGTGGAACTCTATAAGTTATTGATATTTTCTCTTTACTAGCTCCTTCCATTATATCTCCAGTCATTGTTGTACCTATTAATTCTGATTTAGCTTCAGCAGTTGCATCAAATATTAGAGCAGTTCTTTTAATTTCAGAAATAGCACTATTGAGAGGTTTTCCATTCTCTTTCATAAGTAATTCTCCTAAATAATTTGCCCATTGATTAATTAAATTTGCTGCAT
>CAZBEU010000715.1:0-3143 GCA_964491005.1 uncultured archaeon
TCCTCTGTTCTTTCATTTCTGGAAAACCTTCATTATATTGTTTAATCTGATTATCAAAATCTTCTAATTTTCGTTCTTTTTTCTCAATCTGCTCATTTAGTAATTTCAATTCATCTTCTTTAGCAGTGATTAGGGTATTCGAATGTTCTAATTCTACTTTATTTTTATCAATTGATACTTTGATTGACTCAGTTTCAGCTTTAAGACTTTTAAGTTTCTTCTCGAGTGTGTCAGCTTCTTCTCTCTGTTTCTCGAGTTCTTTTTCTTTTTCATTAATTTCATCATCTAATTTTGAAGTTTGATTTCTAAGTTGATCTTTTTTTGCAACTTTTTCTTTAACATTATCAGAAAGAACAATAAGATCCACCTGTCTTTGTTCATAATTCTTAACTAATTGCTCATTATTCCGTAGAAGTTCTTGATATTCTTCTTCAAGATTTTCTTTACTTTCTTTTATAATAGCTAATCGTTCTTCTAAATTTCCTAATTCTTCATTCTTTCTACTATATCTTTCCTCTAAGGCTTTGATTGTCTCTTGGAGAGCATCATGATATTGCCCTCTATTTTCTATTTTTTTTTCTACAGAATTAAGTCTTTCTTCAGCTTCTTCAAGCTCTTTTGAAATCTCGTTTATTGCTTTATCATCAATATCTTTTTTTTCAATTTCTTTTTCTATTTCTTCAATACTATCTTCAAAAGTTCTTAAATTTTTATCAATAATGTCTCTAGAATCTTTAGCTTTAGATAAAAATTCTTTATCTATCTTATCAATTTCTTTTTCGATTTTACTATTTTTTTCTTCTTCGTTAAATTCGTTAGTCATTTTATTATAATTTTGGATTGTTTAAATTCAATATATTTTTATCCCTAAAAATAAATAGGGACATAAGTTTTTAATATTTATTCTTTATTTATAAAGGGAAAAATTATTTTTATTTCTCTAGAAGGCTTTTTATACAAAAAGTTATTGGAGTTTATCAAATTTTATCTCATTAAAAAATACAATATGAATAATTCTTTAAGAAATATACTTAATTTTAATATTTATTTATTTATTTTTTTTTCCAATACGATGTATTTATATATCATTTGGAATATATTGAAAAAATAAAAAATTATATCTATTTTTTTTTATATTCCTTACTTTAAAAAAATAATTTATAAAGGATGGAGACTAAAAAGTATAATATCCCCTAGTCAATTAACTGAAAAGATTATATATGAATGAAACAAGAATAGAAATAAATCCCTATGATTATATAGAATATTTTTTAACCCCAACTGCAAATGTTGTAAGTATGGATAAAAATGGAAGATTAAATGTGATGGCATTATTATGGAAGCAGATCGGAGAATTATGGCATGAACCAATAATAACTATAGCAGTATCTCCTTCAAGATATACTTTTACTCTTTTAACCGAAGGTGTAAGAGAATTCACAATTAATATCCCTTCTAAAAAAATAATGAATTCTATAGATATAACAGGTTCTTTATCAGGACGAGAGATAGATAAATTTGAAAAGGCAAATTTAGAAACAATTCCCGGGGATAGAACACAAGTACCTACGATTAAAGATTCAATATTAAGTTATGAGTGTGAAATTGTTCATGAAGCTAAATCTGGAAGTATGGCTCCTCATCATCTCTTCTTTGGACGAATTTTAAAAGCCTATGCATCAAAAGAAATTATAGAAAAAAAGAATTAATTAGCTTTTTTCTGAATAAGAGCATTTTTTTGTATCTAATATTAATTCCCCACAGGGAGATCTTTCTGGATGTTGGTATTTTTTACATATTTTATTTATTACATTACATGAAAAGAGAAGATTAAATTTTTCACTCTCAAGATGCGCTTCTTCTGCAGTTAGACCAAGCTCGTTAAATAACAAAATTTCTAATAATTGAGCATGACGAATTAATTCTTTGGTAAAATTGATACCTTTATCTGTCAGAGAAATTTCTTTATATTTTTCCCATTTCACATAATTCTGTTTTTCTAATCTTATAATGCAACTATCAATTGTTGAATATCGAATATTGCAATAATCTTTTGATATCAACGCATTTTTAATCTCTTTTATTTTTGCAACTTTATTATTTCGATAAATAATTTTCAATATTTTACAATCTAAATCCGCCATTTTTATCAATTATTAATCTTTTTTCATAATAGTTATTATTAATGAGTATGTGGCAAGATAAAAGTAAGACTAAACATCAGAGTAAATCCAAGGGTAATTAATGATAATTGAGAGATAGTATGTTTTAGCCCCCATTTTTTATGAAGTTCAGGTGTTAAATCTGATAGAGAAATATATAAAAAACTTGCTGCCGAGAATGCAAGCATATAGGGAGTAATAAAGGAAAATGAATCGAAAATATAAAATCCAAATATAGCAGCTGGTATTGTTGTTGAACCCGATAATATATTATAAATGTATGCTTTTTTTCTTGAATATCCACTATGTAATAAAATGCCAAAATCACCTGTTTCTTGAGGAATTTCATGTAATATTACGGCAAGACCTGTTAAAAACCCAGTATTTAGATTTATTAAAAAAGCAGCAGCAATCATCAATCCATCTGTAAAATTATGAAATGCATCACCAATCAGAACGATTGGACCTGCTACTTCATGACCATGAATTTCACATTCGCTATCTTGGCATTTTCTCCAAATAATTATCTTTTCTAAAAAAAACAAAAAGATAATTCCAAAAAGTACAGTTACCATAACACTCTGTTCATTATCATGCTCTACTCCATGTAGTGCTTCAGGTATTAAACCAATTAAGGCAGATGTAAGTAAAGTTCCAATAGCAAAAGAAATTAAATAACTAATTAATTTTTTTTGACGATTATCATTAAAAAGAGTGAAAATAGCAGCAGCGCTTACAGCACCAATACTTCCTAGAATACTAAATAATATTATATACCAAAAAACCATTTTTTCTCACTTAATTATTTAAAAAAAAATTACGACTTAACGTAATTTTATGAAATAGACTATTTAAATATTACGATTGATCGTAATTTAATATCGAAAAAAAATAATCTAATTAGGTAAAATTTATCGATATGATTTTTGTTTTAGGGTATTATTTGAACTACCAAACCCTGAAGGATTTGGATTCCTAATT
>CAZBEU010000716.1:0-3705 GCA_964491005.1 uncultured archaeon
TTTGGTACAAGGAATACAATTATTACAGAGGTCCATAAAGAATTTGGAGCTGCAATCTCATTATTTAAATTAAAATATGCTAAAGAACTGATTTATATTTTTAAAAACAATCCTAAATATAATAAGTATAAAAAAGCAATAGTCTTTTGTGAATATGTGGGACCAAGGTCTTTTGCAGGAAAACATCATCCAGATGATGAACTTGATTTGATATTATTTGATGTTAATCCAATAGGAAAGGGAATTATTCCTCCAAAAAGATTTATAAAAGATTTTGGGCATCTTGGAATTCCTCGTGTTATTTTTGAAGGAACATTGTCATTAAAATTCGTAAATTCTGTAAAAAAGAATAAATATAACCTTAATGAAGGAGTTGTGTGTAAGACTATAAAAAAAGTAGATGGAAATAGAATTTCAATGACTAAGATTAAAACAGATGAATGGATTGAAAAATTAAGACAGAATTTTGGAGATCAATATGTTAAAGATGAATTAGCTGGGAAAAACATGTAAAAAATTAATAATTCATATTTTTTATCAAATATTATTAATTCTAATGTGGAGTTTTAGTCTTTATCTTTTTGACCACCAATTAAACACCAAAGATGATATTTAATAAAGAGATCTACATTTACATAACCTATTTCATTCAACCAATTTATTTGCTCTGTAAATGTTTCGTGTATATCATCTCCCTTAGTCTTTGGTACGTCAATATTATCCAGATTTCGTACTTTCCAATTATCAAGTTGCATTTTCAATGAATGATAATATTTTTTTTTATCGTTTGAGATTTGTTCTTTAATCTCTTCTCCATGTTTATACCATCTTTTCAAACTATTGACATATGCATCATAATTGAGAGTTTTCATTTCATCTATATTGAAAAACCACCCTAATGGTTCTAATAGGTTATAACATTTTTTATACAGAGCTATCTTCTCATTTGATTCCAAATGATGAATAGCTGACATTGATGTGATCAAATGTATTTTTTTATTAATTTTAGATATCCAATCCCCTTCAAGAGAAGACTTTATGAACTCGATTCTATTACTGAATTTTTCTAATCTTTTCTTAGCAACTTTTAAAAAATCATCAGAATAATCTATCCAATAACCAGATGCGTTTGGATAACAAGATAAAATCTTTTCTAAAAGAATTCCACTTCCCGCTCCCAAATCTATTATATTAATCTGATCATCTTTCTTAAATGGGAAAAGTTTGATTAATTCATCATGAAAAAAATTATAATTAGGTACAAGATATTCAACTAATTTATCATAAACATCTGCCATCTTAAGGAATCTGTCTTTATTTTGATCAAAATTATTATTTTTACTATTCATTTCTGCCTCCATATTAAAAAGACAATTTCTTTCAATATTTTAATTATTTTTTATATAATTTTTTTAAAAGTTCTTTTACTTCTTGAACAGCTGAATTTTGTCCTAATTTTTCTAATACCTTTGAACTATCCATGAAATGATTATATGCATCATCATTATCTCCTTTTTCCATATAACATTTTCCAATATTAGCCAACTGTATACCCATCCCTTGCAAATGTCCAAAAGACTGATTTATTGTATATGCTCCTTTAAATTGATCTAATGCTTTGTCTAACTCCCTTTTTTTAAAGTATATCTGCCCAAGATTACTGGTAATTGTTGCTTTTAAAGTTGATTTATGCCAATCAATAATACCTCTTGAATGATTTTTATCAACCTTTTTATTTTGAGTTATAACTCTAGCTCTCATTGAAGGTTGAAACTTAGGATTATAATCTTTTTTTAATTCTATAATTTTAAGTTTTTCAAGAGCATTTTTAAAAGAAATTTCAGCACTATCAAGATTTCCATCCATCATATGTACTGTTCCAATATTATTATATATTACAACCATATCTTCATAGTTTTCATCCATAATATTACAATCTTTGCTTATATTTATGTTATCTAATGCTAATTGGAAATAATCAAGTGCTTTTTCTGTCTTATTTTGTTTAAAATAAGATAAACCTAATAAATTATAGAATTGAAAGGAATATTTTATTTTATCAGATTTTTTTATTAATTCAATTCCTTTTAAAATACAAGATTCTAAATATTGAAATTTAGATAAATTATAATAAATCTGCCCAGCACATCTATATTTTAAAATATCTGAAAAATTATTGTAATAAGGTTTTATCCAATCTGAAAATTGAGGTATATTTGATTTTTTTAAAATAAAATCATAGATATCATTTAATTTATAGCTAAGAATAGTATTCCATAAATATTCTTTAACAAAATTACCTGTATGTGTTTTAATATAAAAGATTTCGCAATCAGTATTGTTTAAAAATTCTACTAATATATAAGGTAGATGTTTCAATTTCTGTTTTTTTTTTGTAGCTCCTCCTTCATATTCTTCGATTACTAACGTTTTCTTATGTGAGTGTTCAATCCAAATGATTCTTTTAATATCTTTCATTTCTGATATCATTGGGCCCAAATCAAAATCATCTCCACCTGAATACCCAACTATCATAAGAGTACGATTTTTAATTAGATTATCAATTGCTATTTTTTTATAAGATTCAATATTAAATATCTTACCTTCTTGTTTATTCCTTCCTAAAGAACTGATGGTAGTTATTAATGATTCTCTTGTATCAATATTATTTATAAAATTCTTTTTTGAACCGTGAACTTTCCAAAGAGGGTATAAATCTTTTGAGAATAAATCTTCTGGATTTTGATATTTTGTAAAATCCTCATATGTTATTATTGGTTTGATTTTTGAGATCTTTTCTTTATCTATAATTTTAACAAGAGCTTTTTCAATCATAGGATCAAAATTTGTAGTTAGTACATAATTACCTTGTAAGATTGAATATGCCAGAAAATAATGAATTAAATTTGGGTATGAATTTATCTCAAAATAATCTAAAAATTTTAAATCTTTATCAAAAATATCTTCGATATATTCTATTATAATTTCATATCTAAGCTTTTCAAGAGCCTTTAATTTCAAAATTTTCTTTATTTCATCTTTTGGAACAATATATCTTAATAAAATTTCCACAATATTGCGAGCTGAAGGAAAATTAGTAGGAAAATCCATTGATATTCCAGCTCCAACCAAGTAAGTTAAATTATATTTTTGATTAATTAATTTCGTGTAAAATGATTTCAAATCCATTCGCATTTAGAAGGATCACTATAAAGAATTATATGTATTTATTGTGTATCATTCATCATAGTAAATATATTTTGTTCAAAAAAAAGAATAGTGAATAAACGTTTTTCATACATAGAAGAAATATATTAAATATTATATTTCAAAATAGAGTGATATTGAATATAAAATATTAAAATTTACCACAAAAGAAAGAAAGAAGCCCTATATATCTTTCTTTTGTTTTAATAACCATAAGTACAGGCTCCAAACTAAAATACTTATTGTAATGAATAAAAAAAATGTACTTATTGATGCATTTGGATCTCCTTTTACAAACTCAGCTATACCCATGAATAAAACTGCTGAGATATAATAGAAGCCAAAACTCATAAAAATAAATACAGTTAGCACTAGTTGAAAAATATTTGAACAAACTTGGACATTACAACAAAATCTCGTGGTTTTTCATGATAAACTACACAGTATCCACATGAATGCATTATTTCTATCAATTGGACAAGTGGCTAGCATGCTGGG
>CAZBEU010000717.1:0-5735 GCA_964491005.1 uncultured archaeon
GTTTAACTAAAAAAGATCTGGAGACTAATAGTAGAATTCAATATCATAATAAATATACTAAGAAAACCACATTAAATTATACAAAGTCTTGGACTGTTGAAAAAATCTCATATTATGATTGGAAAGAAGGAGAAATTGAAGAAACAAGAATGTATTCAGATATCTTTGAAACTCAAGATGATGAAACAGAAGTTTTTAACACTATTACCAATTTAAATACAGGATTAAATGAACAATATGTTATTAACAAAGATTTATCAATTCATGATTCATCTAGTACAAAAGTATGGGGTAAAGATAATGTTTCTCTTAAATTTGATTCTTGTACAACTATAGATAAAAATGGTGTTGAAACAACAACAAACGTCTATGAAAAACCTGTATATATAATTATTCCTAATCGATATAGCGTTTATAATGATTATGGAAAATCATCTCGCTCTGGTATTACGGATAATGGAAATGCAAAATTCTTAGTGTCAGGAATTTTTATAAAACCATTAGAAGATGGTGGAAAAGTCTATTATACCTCTGATAAAGATGCTATAAAAAAAAGTGTGGATCATGGTAAAACTGATGGATATTATCTTTATTATGACTCTACTGGAAATGGATATTATGATACTGTATATGTCTTAGAAGATAACCCAATATTGCGTAATGATGGATTTTTAGAATATGATGTCTTATCAATTGTATATAATTATGATGGTGAAAATGATGTAAAACCTTATGAAGTTCTCAAAATAACAAAAACAGAAACAAGTGATTTTAAAGATAATTTAGCCAAAAAACAAACAACAATTGGTGGTTGGAATTATAAATTTGGGAGTTTGAAAGGAGTAGAATTATTATTTCCTCAAGATAATGATGATGGTTACGTCCCTCAAGACTCTATTTTTGAATTATCAACTCTTACTACTACAGGTAATTTACATGATAGAAACTCAGATCTTTTCTATACTATCCGTCATAGAGTGTATGAAAATTCATGGGAAATGTATAATAAGCAATTTTGGCGTGATGTTGGAGATCAAGTGCGGATGACATTAACTGCTTTTGGATTAAGTATGGCAGTTAGATTACTTCTTGCCGCATTAACATGGGGGACATCAGAAGTCACTGGAGCGGGAACATTAGTAGCTAATATTGTATATTTCCTAGCTTATACAATAATGACAAAAATAAATATTGATACTAAAGCACATGAAGCTAAAGCAAAACAAAATGCTTTTAGATTCTTTAGTGAGAGTTCTAGCAGGAGAGAACCAGTATCTATTAATGAAAAATGCCTTTTAGATCGAATCCTATTGGGAGATGGAATGGCAGCAGCTCTAATGGGACATCCTGGTGCGTATTATTCTACAATATATGGTGGGGAAACAGGAGATTTATATACTGCAGATGTAATTGTATCTCCTCCAAATCCAAATAGAGCTTTTAATACTGAATTATACAGCGGATTTGCAGATTTCTTCTTTTGGAATCTTGTTGAAACCTTTACAGGAAAGAATGTTGATCCAGATAAAATGAGAGGGCTTGATTTTGATAATCTTAATTTGGATTATTTATTAGTAACAAGTGAATTATATGCATATAATGATAAAGAATACTATAGATATGAATCAACCACTGATGGCTGGTCAATTTTTAATAATTATGATAATTATAAATACAATACATTAGGATATTTGGAACAAAAAATAAATGAAGATACCTCTGGAGAATTTAATAGAATAAAAGCAATTTGTTCCAACCTTGATGCTAGTTATGCATTTATTGATGGATCTTTAGAAGGTAATCTTTTGACATTACCTCAATCTCATTTATATCAATCAATTGTATTAAGTCCTGATCGATATGATGATGTTGATTTAAAAGAGAAGATAAAACCAGTACACCTAATAATAACAACCAAATGTAATACTACTGTATCTAATGGTGTTGATCCATATAGTCATAGTGATATTGAAAAAGCGTTATATCCAACAAAGATACCCATTTCAAATACCGAATTTTCCTATAATATTGCATCTATAACGATTGTTGCTAAAAAGAATAATGTAAATTATGCAACTTATATTTTAAGTTCTGATGAATATAATATAGAATTTGGTAATCTATACCTTAATAAAACAATTGAGGAATTAATATTTAATGATTATCAAGAATATAAAGACTTTGTATCTGGTAATGCTGAAAAGCATTATGATATTGATATTGCGTTTTATAGATTTATTAAGGATGATGGTTCAGAAGAAACTCAAAATAAGGCTTTAGTTCAAGCTACATCATATGCTGTAATGGATTATTTCAATCAATATACCTTTGCCAAGACAACTGCGGAAATGATCGGTGAAATGAGCTATACAATTAAAATGACGGTCGTATCTACTCTTATTACAACACCTATTACTGTAATACTTGGATCTTGTGTTGGTAATGTTCTTGCTGACATGTCAAAAGAGGCAGCATTAGCTGTAGGAAAGGAAGTAACAAAAGCAACTTTCAAAGAAATACTATTATCAGTTCTAAAGTCCGTAGTGACAGCACCAATTAAAGAAGCATTTGAAGAGGTTGTTAAAGATTCTATAATAGAGGGTATTGTAGAAAGTTGGGTAAGTATCTTCCATGGTAGTGAAGATTTAGCATTTTGGTTAAGCTCCATTGCGACATCCTTAAGAGAAATGGACAGTGGTCCTACATCAGAACAACTTCAGAATTCCATAACAGAAAATCAAGGTCCTACAAATGGTCAAGAATTACAACAAAATGTTGCTCAAAATCAAGCAATTATGGGAGATACAAGTACAAATACGGAATCAACTGTTGATTCATTAGTTGAGCAAGAAAATACAAAGAAGAATCTTAACAAACAAGAGAAGAAAGGTTGGCAAAAACTCCTTAACGGAGGTACTTTAAAGGGATTATTAAAAACTATACTACCTTTATTTGTTGGAGGATTTTTCACAATAGGTTTTATGGATCTTTGTTCGAGTTATTATGGACATCTCCAGAATTTTAAACAGATATTAGTTAATAAATTTAGTAAACATAAAACAACTCAAAATCAACGTCAACAAAATGAGAATAATGATGTTGTATCTAAAATTAAAAATTGGCTACTTGAAAAGCTTCAACCCATATTAAAACCATTTATAAATCAAAAAGATAAAAATGATTTAGATACAAAGAAATCAGAAATGTTAAATCCTGCTTGTCGGATTTATGCTAATATTAATCCTGATTTCAATAGAATCGATAAAGTTCGAATAGATCTTAGTATTAATGAAAAATTAGGTATTAAAAAAACCTATCAGGAGGCAGTAGAATTAAAAGAAAGTTTTACTAAACAAGTTGAGCAACAAAATGCATGGAGATCAATTGGTGAAGTAATGAGTTCTCAAATAAGACAAAAAGAGAAAATCATAGGTGATAGTGATAATATCAATAATAATGAACAAAAAATCAAACAAAATTCTGAAAGATATCCAATTGAAATGGAAGTAAATGTTGAAAGAAAATTAGATGAAAATGCAGAATTATGTAGATTTAAATCAGATTCACCTACTCAAACTCTTTATCTTCCTAAACAACTTACTATTACTGATCTAGGACAATGGGTAAGAAATCAATTTAATATAGATCCAAGTCAACGAGTAGAAATTTACATTGGAAATGAAGAGGGAATAAAGTTAGATCTTGGAGAAAAATTATGTTGTGGTAAAATTGTAAATGATGAAACTGAAGTTTATCTCATTGCTTGTAATTCTCCCTGTAAAAAATTAATGATAACCTCTTTTGAAGATGTATTAAGATATAAATCTTTATCTAATAATTATAATGGATTTAAACGATTTATTGAAACATGGGGTCTTAAATTTGGGAAAGATCAAAATTTAAAGAATGTGTTTAATACCGATGAAAAGGGAAAAATATTAGATACTCTATATGAAAATATTAATGAGATGACCAATCAAATTTTATCTAGCCTGAATCAACCAATAGCAGCAACATCAAAAACTCCAACTGATTTATCTCCAGAGAGTCTTCCAAAATTCCTTTTTGAGAATATTAATAAAATAATCACTAGTGAAAAAATGAAATCCATCTATAAGAGTCTAGGAGCTAGCAAAGAACAAATAACAATGCTCGAAGAAGAATGGACAAAATTCTTCAATGATTTTATTAATCGAGGATTTGAAACAACTCCAATTACTAAAAAGGGAAAAACAAGGAGAGATTTTATAGTAGATTTAATGAAAGATACAATTGGTGGTATCATACTTGATAGTATTTTATCTGACTTTAGTAAATTAACAGATAAAGAAACTAAGAAACCTTTACCTGTTTCAGGATTACCATCTTATTTGGAAAAATTAAAGCTCGATAAGGAATTTAAAAATAAATTTATAACAACTTTTAAAAATATAAATGGATTGTACTTTATGGCTAAGAAACTTATCCAATGTTTCCTAGTTGATGTTACAACCAATAATATTAATGAATTAACTCAGGAAGAAATAAACTCTCGTGAATATTTAAATATAATTTTCCAGTCTGATATTTTATTTAATGAATTCGCTTTAGCTGTTGCAGAAGATTTAATCGGCACAAAGTCTAATTCTATAGAACTTATATCATGGTTAGAACAATTAAAATCTCTTAGTAAAGAAGATGCACTAAAAGAAATAAAGAAGGTATTAAATAATGATGTTGAGACAAAAGAAAAAGTTACTTCTGATAAAATTAAATATAATATTCCTATAGCTATTTATGAAAATCTAATTTCATCCACACATATACAAAATAGTCAATATATAAAGACATTTAGTATTCAAAATTTAATAGTTGATGAAGTCTCTACAGTACTATTGGATTTAATATATCAAATTAGTGAAATTAAAGGAAATAATGAAAATTTAGAGAGTACTAAAATTCCAATAACAAATCATATTTCAAACAACCATCAAACATATACTATGAGTACATCTCTTAGTAAACAACAAGATAGAACCTATAATATTATTCAAAAGAAATTAAATCTAAAAGAACTAAAGGATCTTATTGATGATAAAGGTAATCGAAAAATAGATGGAAATATTCTTATTAATTTTGAAATTGCTAAAATATTAAATGAAAAATTAACTGAAGTAAAGAACATTGACGATGCTAAAAAAATTATAAATGGATTCTTAAATGGAAAGGATTTTGAATTAGTACTAAATGAAAAATCAATAGAAATATTTGAAAAGGAATTAAATAGTTTACCTCCTGAATTCCTCAGTAGTATTAAGGATAATTTTAAGGGAGATAATTTAAAGAAGTTATTGCAAAAAGGCCCAAATGGCAATTATGAAGTTATTTGGAGTGCTAATATTGATTTCTTATTTGATTCAGGTAAAAAACTTGATTGGAATATGATTACAAAAGATGGAGATATCAAAAAGATATATGTAATCAATAGACAAGGTGAATATGAAGGAAAAGAAATTAATGAACAATTATTTAATCAAATGATGGATAATAAAGAGGTTATGCTTTTAGTTCATGAAATTCAAGATGATGGTACTGTTATACATGGAATTGCACCTACTCGTTTTGTTAATAATCTACCTAATAATGTAAGAGAGGGATATTATGATGGATCTCAACAATATCATAATATGTATCTAAATAATAAAGAAGGTAATTATTTACTAAGTAGGATTTCTTTAGAAAATGGTAAACTAGCT